>JBGPYK010000173.1:0-5678 GCA_041493245.1 Methylomirabilia bacterium
CTGCAGGCGATCGGGCGTGATCGCCTGCCGAACACTGATCGCGTTCACGTAATACACGAGCAGCGCCGTCCACTGTCCGAACTCCGAGGCGACGATCATCGGCAGCGCCGCTTGCGGCACGAGGACCGCGAGCGGCACGAAGAGTCCGGTCAGTCCGAACAGCACCTGCGCACCGATCATCGTGCTGCCGGGACCGAAGCGCCGAGCGAGCGGCTCGGCAACGACCGAGCCGGCGAGCGAGCCGACGCCGCCAGTCCCGAAGACCAGGCCCACCCCGACAGCACTCAACCCGAGGTCGCGCGTCATGTACAGCACGTACACAGCGAGGAACATGTTGCCGAACAGGATGGTCGTCGCCGAGCATCCGGCGAGGGCCCGCCGGATGCCGTCGTTGACCACGACGCGCAACCCTTCGCCGATCTCCCTCAGCACTCCCGAGCGGTCACCGCGTGTCTCGGGCGCTGACTCTCTGACCCGAGTGCGCGCGATGAACAGGGCCGAGCCGAGGAACGACAGCGCGTCGACCAGCACCGCGAACGGCGCGCCGAGGAGGCTCACGAGCACGCCACCCAGACTTGGTCCAGCCACCTGGGCGGCCGCCGACGTGGTTTCGAGCTTGCTGTTCCCCTCGACCAGGCGGTCCGGCGTGACCAGCGACGGCACGAACGACAGGTGCGCGACGTCGAAGAGCACCGTGAGCGAGCCGGTCAGCAGCAGCACCACGTACAGGATCTTCATGCCGAGCACGCCGGCCAGGGCCGCCAGGGGAATGATCAGCAGAAGGGCGGCGCGGCCGAGATCGGCCGCGATCATCACCGGGCGCCGCCGCAATCGATCCACCCACACGCCGGCAAACAGTCCAACGAGCAGGACGGGCGCGGATCCGGAGGCCGTGAGCAGCCCCATCTGCCAGGGCGTGGCGCCGAGCGTGAGCGCGGCAATCAGCGGCAGCGCCAGCGCCGACACCTGCGAGCCGACGTCGGAGATGGCCGACCCCGCCCAGAACTTCAGGAACTCGCGATGCCGCCAGAGGCCGATGAAGCGTTCACGCATCAAGCGCCCATGATAGGCGACTTGGGAGTCCCCTGATCCACGCCGAGCTCGTCGACCGGGACCACCGGACGAGTCGCAAGCGCGTGGCGCGGCTGCTGCGCCTTTCCCCCAGGATTGCGTCTCGCAGTCCAGGTCATAGCCAAGTACACTCAGGACTCGGGGTGTTCGGCATGAAGGTCACACGCGCTGCGCTCACGGTCGTTCTCGCTTTCGGCATCCTTGCCGCGCCGCTCGTCGCACGCGCGCAGCAGCCGGCGATGCCGGTGATCGGGTTCCTCAGCAGCGCATCCCCCGGCACGTTCGCGCACTTTTTGGCCGCATTCCGACAAGGCCTGAACGAAACTGGCTACGTCGAGGGCCGGAACGTGGCCATCGAATACCGCTGGGCCGAGAATCAATACGACCGACTGCCGGCGCTGGCCACCGAGCTGGTTCGCCGTCAGCCGGCGGTGACCGTCGCGAGCGGCGGCAACGTTTCGGCTTTGGCGGCGAAGGCTGCGACCTCAACGATACCGATTGTCTTCACGTCCGCTAGAGACCCGATCAAGGGCGGCCTCGTGGCCAGCCTCAACCGGCCGGGCGGCAACATGACCGGGATCGGCGGGCTCACCGCCGAGCTGGACGCGAAGCGGTTGGAGCTGCTGCGCGAGCTGGTGCCCAAAGCCCGCACGCTCGGCGCGCTCATCAACCCGAACAACCCGGATGCCGAGTCCCAGTCGAGGGATGTGCAGGAGGCGGCGCGCGCGCTCGGGCAGCAAATGATTGTCCTGTATGCCGGCAGCGAAGGTGACATCGATACGGCCTTCGGGACCCTGGTCCGACGGCGGATTGGTGCGCTTCTCGTCGGCGCGGACCCAGGTTTCGCCAGCCGGCGCGCACAACTCATCGCGCTGGCGGCCCGCCACTCAGTGCCCGCGATATATCAAGCGCGCGATTTCGCGGTGGCCGCTGGCCTGGCCAGCTATGGACCCAGCCTTGCGGACGGGTATCGCCAAGTCGGAATTTACGCCGGGCGGATTCTCAAGGGAGCGAAGCCTGCGGATCTGCCTGTTGTGCAGCCGACCAAATTCGAGCTGGTCATCAACGTCAAGACAGCGACGGCCCTGGGCCTCACGATTCCGCAGTCGATCCTTCTTCGGGCCGATGAGGTGATCCAGTGATCTCGCGGCGCGCGTTCCTCACGACCGTCGGCCCTGCGCTGCTGCTCGCGCCGCGCGTCGCCGAGGGCCAGCAGACGGGGAAGGCCCCGCGGATCGGATACCTCGGAAACGGGAGACCCACGACGGAGCGCTCGATGTCGGAGGCGTTCCGTCAAGGCCTGCGCGAGCTGGGCTGGATCGAGGGCCAGACCGTGACGATCGAGTATCGTTGGGCGGAAACCCCCGATCGGCTCCCGGCCCTCGTCGCCGAGCTCGTCCAGGTCAAGGTCGATGTCATCGTGTTGTCCGGTGCACCTGCGATCCGCGCCGCGCGGGGGGCGACCAGCACGATTCCCATCGTCTTCCTCATGCTGGCTGACCCGATCGTCACGGGGTTCGTGTCGAGTCTCGCGCGCCCCGGCGGAAACATGACCGGATTAGCCTCCCAGTTCGAGGAGCTGATCACCAAGCAGCTTCAGCTGCTCAAGGAGGCTGTACCCAACGTCTCGCGGGTCGCGCTTCTCCACCGACCCGCGAGCCCGCCTGCCATCCTGAGCGCGGCGGAGATGGCGGCGCGGAGGCTCGGTCTCACGGCGCGAACCCTGAAGGTCGCCGAAGTGGCCGAGTTCGAGAACGCCTTCAGAACGGCACGGAGCGAGCGCGCTGGGGCTATCCACGTGCTGCCCTCCCCGTTCTTCAATGCGCACCGCGGGCGGCTGATCGAACTCGCCGCCCGGTATCGCCTGCCCGCGGTCTATGAGTTCAAGAACTACGTCCAGGATGGCGGGCTCATGTCCTACGGCCCGAGCATCAACGAGATGTTCCGGGGCATGGCGAGCTACGTCGATAGGATTCTGAAAGGCGCCAAGCCCGGCGACCTCCCGATCGAGCGCCCAACGAGGTTCGAGCTGGTCATCAACCTCAAGACCGCGAAAACGCTCGGGCTAACGATCCCGCCCTCGCTCCTGGCGCGGGCGGATCAGGTCATCGAGTGATGTATAGAGCCCGGTGATTTGCAGCGCCTCATCGAGTTTGCTCAGGCGCATCGGTTACCGACGATGATGCCCTTCAGAGGGCATGTCTTGGCCGGCGGCCTCATGTCGTATTTCGCGAGCTTTCCGGAGATGTTTCGACGGACTGCCGCCTACGTGAACAAGATGGATTCTCGGCGCGACCCCACTCGTCACGGTCGTTGCCGGGCTGCTGTGAGGCCGCTGCGCTAGGTTGGGTAATCGCAAGCACCTGTTCACGATGGTCCAGGCGCTCGGCCTCGTGTCCTTGCCGCTGGCGGCGTGGCGGGACCCCGCGCCGGCGCGGAGGGCATGATGAGCCGCCCCCTCGTTGACGTGCGCCTGGACTCGCTGTCTACGAGTGTGGGCTCGGCGCCGCACCTGGCCGACATCTCGCTCCACATCCGCTACGGCGAGTTCTTCACGATCCTCGGTCCCCCGCACTCCGGCAAGACGGCGATCCTCCGCGCGGTGGCCGGGTTCCTGCCGCTGAGCCAGGGCCGGGTGTTGGTGGACGCCGAGGATATCGGCCGGCTGCCGCCCCGGGCGCGCGGCATCGGTTACGTATTCCACCAGGGCGCCCTCTGGCCGCATCTCACCGTGCGGGAGCACGTGGCGTTCGGCCTCGAGCAGATCGCGCTGGCGCGTGCGGAGATCGAGCGGCGCGTGGGCGTGGTGCTGACTCGCCTCGACCTGGCCGCGGTGGCCGACGCGCGGCCGGAGGCGCTCACCCTCGACGGGCAGCGGCGGCTCGCGCTGGCCCGCGCGCTCGCCGTCGAGCCCCGCGTGCTGCTGCTCGACGAGCCGCTCGCCCACCTCGACCCCATCGCGCGCAAGACGCTGCGCCTGGAGCTGGCCCGGCTGCATCGCGACCTCGCCGTCACGACCATCTGTTCGACTCGCGATGCCGCGGACGCCATGGCCCTGTCTGACCGCATCGCCGTCGTCGCGGGCGGCCGCCTGCAGCAGGTCGGGGATCCGGAAACGCTCTACCGACGCCCGGCGAACCGCGTGGTGGCTGAGGCGCTGGGACCGGCCAACTTCCTGCCGGTGCGCGTGGTGGAGGTCCGCGAGCTCGGAGTGGTCGTGGAGACGGCGCGCGGCGACCGCGTTCCCGTCGCGGGCATCGGCGCTTTCCGCGTGGGTAGCCGCGGCCTGCTCGTGCTCCGTCCCGAGACGCTGTCGATTACGGAGGCCGCGATGGCGCGCGGCCCCGGCATTCCGGGCCACGTCGCGCTGCGGGTCTTCGAGGGCGCCCGCTACCTCTACGAGATCGACATCGGCGCCGGCGCATCCATCCGCGTCGAGCTGCCGGCCGGTGACATGGCGATCTTCAGGCTCGGCGACCGCGTCCGCGTCGAGGTCAGCAGCGACACCGTCGTCCTCCTCCCCGAAGATTAGCCGTCAAAGAATATAGGTTTTATCCTGCTCCAGGATCATGATGCGCCCGTCGTCCAGACGCGCCAGCTCCTCGGCCGTTTCCTCGTAGAAGGGCGGCTTGATGTGGAAGATCCAGACCGGGATGTCGGGGGGCAGCTTGTCCATCTCGCGCTGGATCAGCGCGGGCGTGAGGTGCCCGGAGCGCTCGGCGAGGACGGCGTGGCGGTTGGGGAACGCGCACTCCAGGACGACGGCGCGCAGGCCGGTGAGCCCCCGCATCGCCTTCCACAGGGCCTCCGTCGGGCCCGTGTCGCCCGAGTACACGAACCCGCGCGCGCCGTCGTGGACGACGAAGCCCGCGGCGGGGACGGTGTGGCTCACGGCCACCGGCGTCACCCAAAGATCTCCAACGCGGTGCTCCGCGTCTGCCGCCAGCGTGCGGTACCTGATGACGGCCGTCTCCTCACTGGGGATCCGCGCGAAGTTCGGCCACACGACGTTGTTGAAAATGCCCTCGCGGACGGCGTCGACGACGGGCGCGATCCCCGTCACCGTGACCGAGGGGGTCTCGGGGGACGAGGCCAGCGCGTCGGCGAGGAACGCGAGGCCGACGAGGTGATCGAGATGGGCGTGCGAGAGGAGGGCGTGCTCGATCGCGAGCTGCTCAGGAATGGTGAGGGCGCCGCCCACGGTTCCGGCATCGACGAGGACGCGGTCGTTGACCAGGAACGCCGAGGGGCGCTGGCCGAGACCCTCGCTGCCGAAGGCGCCGAGCACCCGGACCTTCATGTCCGCGGGATAGTAGCATAGATTCGCGAAGATCGATGCCGTCACCGGCTCCCCAAGCTTGCCGGCCCCCGGGGCCTGTGTTAGAACACGGCCATGATCCCTGCGCGTGTCCTGCGATCGGCATGAGTGCGGAAGATTTCGACTATCCGATGATGGCGCGCGCGCTGATCCTCGGCGACAAGGACACCGTCTTTCGCAAGACGCAGGAAGGCCTCGGCCTGTCGATGGACCCCAAGGATTTAATCTTCAAGGGGCTCATCCCCGGGATGGACGTCGTCGGCGAGAAGTTCCGGCGCAACGAGTACTA
>JBGPYK010000043.1:0-11030 GCA_041493245.1 Methylomirabilia bacterium
AACCTCACGACGCTGTCGGCGAGCGCGGACTGCCGATAGTCCTTCAGGTTCACGGCGGCCACGACGGGAGGCGGCAGCGCGCCGCGCAACTCGGGGAGGTCGTCGAGCGTAAAGACACCGGCGACGTCCTCCGCGTCCTTGAGCCGCGTGGCGTCGACGGCGACGATCCGCGCGTGAGCGTGGACGCTGCGCACGACGGCAAAGGAGAGCGCGCCCTCCAGGTGAAGATCGTCGACATACCGGCCCCGGCCGGTGAGGAACCGCCGGTCTTCCATGCGTCGCACCGATGCGCCGATCATCGCGGCCTCCCCGCCCATCTCGACGTACGATAGCCCAACTCTCGTCGCCGGAGGATCAGGACATGCTGCCGACCCACGGACGTTACGACTACTCCAACATCACGAAGCGACCCGACTACACCTGGCCGGGCGGTCACCGGCTGGCCGTCTTCGTCGCCCTGAACATCGAGGCATTCGGCTTCGGCGTCGGCAAGGGCGCCGCCATCGCCCCGCCCGAGCAGGCGCAGAGTCACAGCGTCTTCAGCTGGCGCGACTACGGCAACCGCGTGGGCATCTGGCGGCTCTTCGAGCTACTGGACGACCTCGGAATCCCCGCCGAGGCGCAGATGAACACCGAGATCTACGAGATGGCGCCGGACATCCCCGAGCGGCTGCGCGCGCGCGGCGACGAGATCCTCGGCCACGGCGTCACCAACTCCGACGAGCAGGGCCACCTGCCCGAGGCCGAGGAGCGCGCGCTGATCGAGCGGGTGACCTCGACGATCGCGAGTCACGAGGGCGCGCGGCCCGTCGGCTGGATGAGCCCGTGGCTCTCGAACAGTCCGGTGACGATGGATCTCCTGCAGGAGGCTGGGACCGCTACGCGATGGACTGGACGATGGACGACCAGCCCATCTGGCTCCGCACGCGCAAGGGCCGCATCCTGGCCATGCCCTACCCCATCGAGGTCAACGACTCGCGCGGGATCGTCTGGTTCCGCTACACGTCCGGAGAGTTCGCCGACCTGATCGTCGACCAGTTCGACGAGTTGCTCGAGCAGTCCGCGCGCCAGCCGCTCGTCTGCCCGATCTCGCTCCACCCCTTCATCACCGGCCGCCCCTACCGCATCCGCCAGCTCCGCCGCGCCTTCCAGCACATCCTCGAGCACCGCGGCCAGATCTGGCTCACGCGCCCCCGCGACATCTGCGCGTACGTCGAGTCGCTCCCGCCGGGCGTCGTGCCAGGAAGCTGAGAGCGCGCGGCCAGGGCGTCACCTCGCACCGTTTCCCGGCGACGGTTATCGCAAGGCGCGGGTGCGCTTCTGCGTCAGACAACGCGCCGTGTTCCGTGGAAGAGGAGCGCGCCCTCAGCCTTGGCCGCGCGTCGCAGGGCCGGGGTGAAGCCGTTCCTCGCGAACAGCGCAAAGGCCTCCTTCCGGCCGGGCGGGCCCCACGCGACACGCGCGGCTTTGCGCTTGAGCGTGTCCAGCATGCCGACGTCCATCACCTCGTTCCGCCACTTTGCCTCGGCGAAGAGAATCGACTTGCCGTCCGCGCCGAGGCCGACGGCATCGATCTCGGTTTCGTTGTCCCACCAACGTCCCACCACCCGTAGCTCGAACGGACGCGCCTCGCGGCGGATCGTCTCGCGCGCGATCCGCTCGTAGCCGGGCCCCAGAAACGCGGGCAGCGCGGCCTTGAGCCGCCGAAGTGAGGGCCGTGTGTTGCCGAGCTCCAGCTCGGAACGGAACGGGTAGACGATCTCGAACCAGAGCCGCACAAAGGGATCCGCCAGCCGGTAGAGCGAGCGCTTGGACTTCTCCGGCCGCTCTTCGGTCACGGGGACCTCACGCTCGACGAGCTCGAGCTGGTCCAGCGTCTCGAAGTACCTGCGGGCGGTCGCCGGGATACCCGCCGCGTTCACGATCTCGCTGTGCTTGTGCTTGCCCTGCGCGATGGCCGCGAGGATGGCGAGATACGTCCGGGGCTCACGGACTTCTTCGCGGAGAAGGAACTCGACTTCGCGGAACAGGAACGTCCCGGGCTCGAGGAGACGGCCGCTGAGGGCATCCGTCAGACCCTCGGCAGGGTCGATCTGGGAAAAGTAACCCGGCATCCCGCCCAGCAGCGAGTAGACCTCGACGCACCGCTCGAAGGTCAGGCGCGAGCCAAAGAAATCGGAGACGGCCGCGAAATCGAGCGGCCGGACCCAGACATCAGCAGTGCGCCGGCCGAAGAGAGGCGCGTCGCGCCCGAGAGTCTCCTTGACCATCATGGTGAGCGACGAGCCGCAGAGGACCAGGCGAAGCGGTGTGGTGCGGAGTGTCTCATCCCAGCCCTTCTGGAAGAGCGAGGACGTGGCGGCGTTGCCCGCCGCGAGATAGGGGTACTCGTCGAGGATCAAGGCAAACGGGGCCCGCACGCGCTCCTTGAGGTAGGCGAACGCTTCGAGCCAATCATCGAAGCCCTTGCGGGCGACGAACGTATCGCCGAAGTGCTCACCCAGGCGCTGGGCAAGGCCGCGGAGGTTGTCGGGCTCCGGGCGCCGGTCGGCCAGGTAATACACGGCGGGTTTGTCGGCCATCCAGTGGCGAAGGAGGGCAGTCTTGCCGACGCGGCGCTTGCCGAGCACGACGACAAGCGCGCCGGCCTGTGTCTTCCAGCAGGCGTTGAGCTGTCGCAGCTCTTGTTCACGGTCGACGAAGCGGTCCATGGTCCAGGATTATACTCGTAGTTATAATAATCGCAGTCCGCGCGGCAGCCTTGGTGTGCCCGATCTCACTCCACCCCTTCACCGCCGGTCGTCCCTCCCGCATCCGGCAGCTCCGCCAGGGCGCTGATGATTCGCGGACATCGGCTCGACGTTTGGACTATGTGCCCGCATTCCAGCCGGTGCCCTCGCCTCCCGAGTAGAGCCAGCCGTAGAGAAGTCGAGTCAGCCGCGGCATCACGACCCACGTCAGCATCACGACGGGGATCGCCGTGGAGATCGCCGCTCCAAGGGGGAACGGGAGATGTAACGGCTCGAGCACAAATGCCAGCGCGATGACCTGAGGGAGAAGCGCCAGCCAGGTTACCAGCGCCATCTTCCATTTCGGAGGCGCGGCCCCGGGCGCAGGAACGTCCGGCAGCGTGAACCAGGTCTCGAATCCTGTCTTGATCTGCGATTGTTCCACCGACAGGCTGTGTGCGTCACCCTCCCGAAGCAGTGCGTCCAGCTCGGCCGACTCCTGCCAACGTCGGAGGTGATCGCGGCCCGCGAATCGAAGCAGGATGAAGTAGTCGTCCGTGCCGCCGGACGTCAGGACGGACGAGCCTTGAAGGCCTCCAAATCCGCTTGCCGCCGCCATCAACTTTCTGACCCAAGCTTCGAAGCTCGGCCGCGCACCGGGCCGCACCCGCCGCTCCATCACAATCTTGGCGGGCGCCTCGTCCGTCATGGATCGCTTCGTGATCATGACTGCGCCTCCTCAGGCATCTCCACGGTGACTGGCGATCAGGTGCGAGACAGCGGGCGGGGCATCGCCGACATGAAAGGCCCGAACGCGCTCCTCGATGGCGCGATCGGCGACCGTCACTCGTTCATGCTGGCGCAAGTGTTCCACCCACGATTCGACGAGAAACACTTCGACGTGGCGTGAGGGCTCGGCGGAATCCCGATAGAGTGCCCAGCTGATCGCCCCATCGCGCCGGCGCACACTCCCGAGATCCTCCATCACTGCCGCGAACTCTCCGGCCTGCGTCGGATCGATTCGATACTCCACCTGAACCTGGACCGGGCCTGCCTCCGCGTTCGGCGTTATGTCGACATGAGGCTCCGGCCAGTGCGCAGACGGTGTGAGATCGCGTGTCGTTGCGGCGGCCAGCGGCCAGCGCGGGATAGCGGCGAGCCCGAGGACGAGCCCGAGCCCGGACAGCGCGAGCGCGGCCTCCACCCCCACGCGCTCGGCCAGCGCCCCCCATGCGGCGCTCCCGACGCCGAGCCCACCCTGAAACACGACGAGATACACCCCGAGCGCCCGTGCGCGCACCCAGGAAGGCACGCTTGTTTGCGCGCCCGCGTTCAGGCTCGCCATCATCGCGATCCAGGCCACGCCGCCGAGCACCATCGAGACCCAGAGCCCGGGAAGCAGTCTCCAGAACGCGGCGAGCACGCTCACGTTGGCGAATACGACCGTGGCCACGCCGACGACGGCATCGAGGCTCAAACGTCGCTTCAGCCGGGGAAGCAGCGCGGCGCCCGCAATCGCGCCGAGTCCGACGCATCCGAGGAGGATCCCGTAGCCGAAGGCATCGAGGCCGAGCTGATCGCGGGCGATCACCGGAAGGAGCGCCCAGAAGGCGCTGCCGCACAGCATGAGGATGCCCGCCCGCACCAGGACGGCCGTGAGCGCAGGCGCGTACCGCACGTAGCGTAAGCCCGCGCGTGTGGCGCCGATCACGCGCTCGGCGGGCAAGACGGCCGCCGCCGGCGCACGGCGCCACCGATACACGACAACGAGCACGCCCACGAACGAGAGCGTATTCACCGCAAAGACAAGCCAGGGTCCGGACGTCGCGACGATGATGCCGCCGAGCGCGGGGCCGACCGCACGGCCGATGTTGACGGTAACCGCATTCAGCGCGATCGCCCGCGTGAGGTCCGTACGGGGCACCAGCTCCGGCGTGATGGCCTGCCAGGTCGGCGCATTCATCGCCATGCCGAGCCCGAGGGCGAACGTGAGGCCGAGGAGCGTCCAGGCCGTCATGAGGCCCGCGAAGGTCAGGAGCGCGAGAAGGCCGGCAGTCGCGAGCATCCACCCCTGGGTGAACAGCAGAAGCCGGCGGCGGTCGAAAATGTCGGCCACAGCGCCGGCGGGCAGGCCGACGAAGAACACGGGAAGGCTGGTGGCGGCCTGAATGAGCGCGACCATCAGCGGTGACGGCGAGAGCGAGGTCATGAACCATACGGCCGCGACGTTCTGCATCCACGTGCCGATGCTCGACACCAGCGCCGCGAGCCAGAGGACCCGGAAGTGTTCATGACGAAGCGGACTCCACGCGGAACCGCCCGCCTCGTCCTCCGTCGTCTTCGAAGGCTGGGCCATCTCGGTCGCGAAACTCCCGTTCAGAACCGGTATTGCATCCATGCCGCTACGTAGTCGATATCCTTGCCCGGGCCGGTCTCGCGCAGGAAGCGCCCCGCAACGAAGTGCTCAAAATGCGAAGCAATCGCACCCCAGGCTCCACAGCCCCGACTCGCCGAGCACCCATCTGCGCGCCTTCGCGACGACGCCATGACCGTGATCGCGGGGCTGGGGCCGGACCGTCCCCGGCATGCTCATCCGCGAACCCGGCGCCCGCGCTCCATCCGCCAGCGCGTGCCCGCCGTACGCCTTGACCGGCGACCAGTCGGGGCTGACCGGCAGTGGCGGCGGACCCAACCGCTCGAACTCGCTCGCGCCGAAGACGACGCGGCCTCCCACGACGGTCAGTACCGATTCCAGGTGCTTGATCTGCTCGTCCGGGATCGAGAAGTAGTCGGCGGAGAGCACACTGAGATCGGCCAACTGCCCGGGCGCAATCGATCCCTTCTTGCCGTCCTCGGAAGAGAACCAACTGCTCCCGACCGTATAGAGCCGGAGCGCCTCCATGCGGTCGAGGCGGTTGCGTTCCGAGCGGAGCACCGTGCCTCCGATGGTCTTGCCCGTGATGAGCCAGTACAGCGCGACGAATGGGTTGTAGCTTGAGACGCGTGTGGCATCTGTGCCGGCGCCGACCGGGACGCCCAGCTCGAGCATCCGCCTGATGGGCGGCGTGCGCTGCGCTTGCATTTTGCCGTAGCGATCGACGAAGTACTCGCCCTGAAACGCCATCCGGTCTTGCACCGCGATGCCTCCGCCAAGCGCCCTCACGCGCTCGATGTTGCGGTCCGAGATCGTCTCGCAGTGATCGAAGAACCAGTGAAGACCATCGAGCGGGATCTCACGGTTCACTTCCTCGTAGACATTCAGAGCGCGGGTGATCGTCTCGTCGTAGGTCGTGTGGAGACGGAACGGCCACCGATGTTCGGCGAGGTGACGGATGACTGCCTTCAGTTGATCCTCCATCACGGGCGGCATCTCCGGCCGCGCCTCGAGGAAGTCCTCGAAATCCGCTGCCGAGTAGACGAGCATCTCGCCCGCGCCGTTCATCCGGTAGAGATCGTCGCCCGCGCCGGGCCTCGTCACCCCCGTCCACTGATGGAAATCAGCTAGCTCGTGGCCGGGCTTCTGCGTGAACAGGTTGTATGCCAGGCGAACGGTCAGCTCACCCCGCCGGTGAAGCTCCTCGACGACTGCGTAATCCTCCGGGTAGTTCAGAAATCCGCCGCCGGCGTCGATCACGCTCGTGATCCCGAAGCGGTTGAGTTCGCGCATGAACTGGCGCGTCGAGTTCATCTGGTCCTCGCGCG
This sequence comes from Methylomirabilia bacterium, assembly GCA_041493245.1. Lineage (GTDB taxonomy): Bacteria > Methylomirabilota > Methylomirabilia > Rokubacteriales > CSP1-6 > DATHGT01. Next base: position 6,432 of record JBGPYK010000043.1, read on the forward strand.
AGAGCCGTGGACCTTTCGCCAGCGTGGAATAGAGAATGCTCGCGTTCGGTTTGGCGACGAGCAGCCCTGTTGGGTCGCCCTGCCTGTTGCGCTGGATCTCGCCACTTGGCGGCGCCGGCGTGTCTTTCGTATAGCCGACGGCCCGCAAGGCCGCGCCATTAAGCATGGCGCGATCATAGAGGTGCAGCACGAAGACCGGTGTGTCGGGCGCAGCGGCGTTGATCTCGTCCAGCGTCGGCATGCGGCGCTCAGAAAACTGGAACTCCGTCCACCCGCCGACCACCCTGACCCACTGCGGGGGTGGTGTCCGCGCCGCTTGCGCCTTCAACATACGCAACGCGTCCGCGAGCGACGGCACGCCATCCCACCGCAGCTCCATGTTGTAGTTGAGGCCGCCGCGGATGGGATGCATGTGCGAATCGTTGAGGCCGGGGATGACCGTTCGGCCGTTCCCGTCGATCACGACGGTCGCCGGCCCGCGCTGCCGCAGAACCTCGTCATTGGTCCCGGCGGCACTGATCTTGCCGTCCGTGATGGCGACCGCTTCGACAAACGACGGAACAACGTTCGTGGCGATCTTAGCGTTATGCAGGATGCTGTCGGCCGGCATGCGGCCCTCCTCTATCGGTTGACTGCGAGCCGGCATCGTTGACGGCCATTCCCCCTGCCAAGCCGCTACTTGTGTCCAGCCGCGGCAGCCGGAACCCGGTATTCAGGGTACTTCGTCGCCGGGGCCCCGTGCACCATCGTGTACGCGTACTCCACGCCCACGCCGTACGCCCCACAATGGGCCTTCACGATGTCCATGACGGCGTCGTATGTGTCCCGCGCCGCCCAATCGCGTTGCCATTCGAGCATGACAGAAAGCGCGGTGACCGGCTTCGCCCCCGCCTGGATCACGCGCTTCATGGCGTTCTCGTGAGCGAGCTGGCTCACATCCCCGCAGCAGTCTTCGACGACATAGATGTCGTAGCCGTCGTGAATGGCCTGCACGGTCGGCAGCGCGACGCAGGTTTCGGTCCACAGTCCGGCCAGGACGATCTTCTTCCGGCCGCTCTTCTCGATCGCGGCCACGAAGTTCGTGTCGTCCCACGAGTTCATGGTCGACCGTTCGATCGGTACCTGGGTCGAGAAGACCGCCTGGATCTGCGGCCAGAGATTGCCGCTGAACGCCTTGGTTTCGACGGTCGAGAGCACAACGGGAACGCCGAACACCTGCGCGGCTTTCGAGAGGACAAGGTTGTTGTTGATGATCGATTGCCGGTCGAAGTTGGCCACGCCAAAGAGCATCTGGGGTTGGAGATCGATGATCGCGACGACGCAGTTGTCCGGGGTCAGCAGTCCTTTTTCGCTGAGCTTCGGTCGACCTGGATTCTGAGGCATGATGTCCTCCCTCTTAGCGGTTAAGGAATTCGACGAGCTTGGGAATGACCTGACCGGGCGCCTCTTCCATGAGCCAGTGCCCGGAGTTGCGGACGACGACGCCTTCAACCGTTGTCGCGACCAGGCGGCCCTGTTGAATCAGGAAATCACCGGAAGCCTTCTCCCCCGTGAGAACAAGCATCGGCATCGGCAAGAGCGTTTGGGCGAAGCGGGCGAAATCCTGCGCATCCCGCTCAAACGCCCGGAAGAGCTCGAACCCGGCGCGCATGCCGCCCGGTCGGGCATAGGCTGCCGTGTAGAGACGGCGGTCGCTTTCAGGCACCGACCGCGTTCGATCGGCGGCGAAGTCGTTCCAGAAATGCTCGAAATAGATGCGTTCGCGACCGTCAACGAGCGCGAGCGGCGTCTCGCCGTAGAAATGGAAATGCCAGAGATCCCGAAGCAGCCACACGTCCCGCCACTTCCCCACGCCCGGCAAGAAGGCGTCCATCAACGCAATTCGATCGACCTCGCTCGGATACTGCGCTGCATAGGCATAGGCGACCATCAGCCCGATATCATACCCGACAATCCTGATGCGCTGGTGCCCAAGGCTGCGCACGAGCGCGTGGATGTCCTGGGCCATTGCGGCCTTGGTGTAGCCATCGACGGGGGCGGACGATTGACCGGCACCGCGAAGGTCCGGGGCGATCACGGTATGGGTCCTGGCAAGCTCCGTCATCAGCGCACGCCACATGTGGCTGGTCTGGGTGTAACCATGCAGGAGCACCACCGGATCGGCCTGGCCGGCGACGAGATAGTGCAGCCGGACGCCATTGACGTCGGCGAAGCGGCTCTGCGTCGCTTGCGCGAATGCAGGGCCGGTCAGGACCGACCCTGCTGGGAGCGCAATCAGGGAAGCGCACGCCACGGCGGCCAAAGCTTGAATGAGAGATCGAAGGCACGTGGGCCGAGTCTGTGGAAGCATGAAGTTCTCCTGTGCGGCGTGGTTTCGTATCCGGTCTTGGGATGAGTCGCCGAGCCCTTTGGGTGCCGGCGAGTTCTCCGCAGACCTTGGCGTCAGGAACGACCCGCCCGGCCTTCACATAAGCGCCTCACCTGCAGTGTGGCACCGATCAGGAGGGCGACGAATGACACTCCGATACCCCCATTCTCTGAGATGTCGGCCAGGACGGTCCCCATTTTCAGATTGTATAGGCGCCTGCCTACGTGCCCGGCGCGCCAGTACTCTTGGGATGACGCCTGACGCCCCGGCCGAGCGGGCCAGTGTTGGCGATTCCGGAGTTGGGGTCAGGCTTTGACTTCTGAACACCATTGAAGGAGTCGTTGCACAGGTGTTCAGAAGTCAAAGCCTGACCCCTAGTCCGATGATTCGGACTCCTTCTCGCCCTTCTCAGTTTTCCAACGACGGAAAGTACGACTGCAGGGTTCCCTCTCTGCGGATGTCAGCGGTGCAGCAGTGGAATCCGCCGCCGAAGGGATAGACGCGGTCGAACGGGCAGGAGATGACGTCACACTTCAGTGAGCGCAGCAAGTCCATCATCGGCGTCTCTGCCTGTTCGACGACGACCGTTCGCTCGTCGAGCATGAGGATGTTCATCGAGATCCAGTTGCTCACGTCCCGCGCCGGTGCGCGACCGGTCCTCACTGAGGGAGGTGCGGGCACGAGCTGCCAGCCGTTTGCCGTGAACAGATCCAGCGAGCCATTGGTGCACGGCCGTTCCGGGTTGACGAGGGCCAGCCCGGGCCGGATCGGCACCAGCGTCGTATCGATGTGCGTGGGAGTTGGGTCACGGAACGTGACGCGATGGATGCGGGGAGTGGGACCGAGGTGCCGCCGGAGCCACTCGGCCCCGAACTCGTTGCTGACGAGATCGGGTTGCCAGAATAGGTCGCGCCCGCACCGTGCGAAGCAGGCCGCATCGAAGGCCGGTTCGAATTCGGTGAGCAGTGGACCGGATGTAAAATCGAACGGGTCGCCGGCTCGGCCGCGTTCCTCATAGAGCGCATCGGACATCAGGGGCTTCGGTGCGGTTGTCCAGCGCGCCCCGCGAGCAAAGTAATGCTTGAGCAGGCTCCGGTAGGCCCGGAACTCGAAGTACCGCGCTCGCTGGGCCATGGGGGCTTCGATGATCTCATTGCCGATCACCAGAAGCAGGTCCCTGGGGCAGGCGGTGGCATGCCCACAGGCGATCTCCCAGTCGGGTGTCTTTACCGGAATGCTGTGCTCCACTGGGTCAGGCCGGCGGACCGTGATTCCAAGGCGCTCGAGGAGGTCCGCGAAGTCGTCCAGTTGGCGCTCGGCGCCGTCCACGACGGCAGGATGCACCGGCTGGCCGCGAACCTTGCGCCTCGGATCATCCGGCCGAAAATAAGGGGAGAGCGCGGGCTCGAAGCCCATGTCTGCCGCCCCCCGCGCTGATCCGACGACAACCTCCTGCAGCGGGTCCCACTCGTTCCACGAGTTGGCGATGTTCACCAAACCTCACTATCACCCGTTGCGCGGATCCTCGCGGATGAAGCGCCCCGTGCGAAGGTCCTGCAGCGCCTGCTCGATCTCGGTGCGCGTGTTCATCACGAACGGCCCGTGGCGGGCGATCGGCTCGCCAAGCGGTCGTGCCGCCGCGAGGAGAAACCGGCCTCCGCCCGGTCCGGCCGATGCCTCCACGGTGTCGCCGTCAGCGAAGATCACGAGGGCAGGCGCGCGCGCGGGCGTCTGCTCGGGCCCGAAGCGCACCTCGCCGTGGTCCACGTAGGCGAACGCGGCATGCCCACGCGGCACCGCCTCGCGAAACGTCGCGCCCGGGGGCAGCGTCACGTCGACGAACTTGGGAGCGACAGCCAAGCCCTCGACCGGACCCACGAGCTTGCCGTCGACGGCTTCGCCGGCGATCACGCGGACCCTCGCTCCCCCGTCCGTCTCCACCTCGGCCAAGCGGTCACCCGCAAGGTCGCGATACTTCGGTCGGCTCATCTTGTCGCGCGCCGGTAAATTGAGCCAGAGCTGCAGCCCGCCGATGCCTTCGGGGCGCACCTGCGGCATCTCCTCGTGGAGGATGCCGCTTCCCGACGTCATCCATTGGATGTCGCCGCCTCCGATGGTGCCGCGGTGTCCGAGCGAATCGCGGTGCTGGATCTCGCCCTTCCGGACGATCGTGACCGTCTCGATCCCGCGATGCGGGTGATAGGGGAAACCCGCCTCGTAGTCCGCCGGAC
>JBGPYK010000557.1:0-2418 GCA_041493245.1 Methylomirabilia bacterium
ACCGTCGTGCCCAAGCGCTACGATCTCAGGCTCGAGCCCGACCTGGCGGCCGCCACCTTCTCGGGCGAGGCCGTCATCACGGTGGAGGTCGAGACGACGCTCACCGAGATCGTGCTCAACGCGGCCGAGCTCCTGATCCAGAGCGCGTCGGTCGCCCGGGCGGGCGGCGTCCCCATCCACGGCTCCATCGCCCTGGACGAGGCGGCCGAGCGCGCCCGGCTCGTCTTCCCCGCGGCGATCGCGCCGGGGGAGTGGCGGCTGACCCTCCGGTTCACTGGAACGTTGAACGATCGGCTCCACGGCTTCTACCGGAGCACGTACAAGGACGCCGCGGGCCAGCCGCACACCCTCGCGGCCACGCAGTTCGAGGCCACCGACGCGAGACGGGGCTTCCCGTGCTGGGACGAGCCCGCGTTCAAGGCGGTCTTCGGCGTCACGCTGGTGGTGGCCGGGAACCTGGCCGCGGTCTCGAACACCGCGGTGACCAGGGAAGAGCCGCTCGGCGACGGGCGTAAGCTTGTCGCGTTCGCCGACAGCATCAGGATGTCCACCTATCTCGTGGCCTTCGTGGTCGGCGAGCTGGAGGCGACGGAGACGGTCATGGTCGGGCAGACGCCGCTCCGGGTCTGGTGCGTGCCGGGCAAGAAGCTCCTCGCGCGCTTCGCGCTCGAGATCGGTGCCTTCTCGCTCGACTTCTTCGAGCGCTACTACGGGCTGCCGTACCCGGGCGACAAGGTCGATCTCCTCGCCATCCCGGACTTCGCCGCCGGCGCCATGGAGAACCTGGGTGCCATCACCTTCCGCGAGAACGCGCTCCTCGTGGACGAGGCGACGGCCTCGCACTCCGAGCTCGAGCGCATCGCGGACGTGGTCGCGCACGAGGTCGCCCACATGTGGTTCGGCGACCTGGTGACCATGACGTGGTGGAACGGCATCTGGCTCAACGAGGCCTTCGCCACCTTCATGGAGCTGGTGGCGGTGGACGCCTGGAAGCCCGAGTGGAAGCGCTGGGCCACCTTCGGCGTCTCGCGCGCCGCGGCCATGGGCGTGGACGGTCTCGAGGCGACGCGGCCCATCGAGTTCGCGGTGCGCAACCCGCACGACTGCGTCGCCATGTTCGACCTCCTCACGTACGAGAAGGGCGCGTCCGTGCTGCGGATGCTCGAACAGCACCTGGGCGCCGAGGTCTTCCGCGATGGTGTCCGCCTCTACCTCGAGCGGCACCGGTACGCGAACGCGGAGACCACCGATCTCTGGAAGGCGCTCGGGGACGCGGCCCGCCAGCCCATACCCGCGGTCATGGACGGCTGGATCTTCAAGCCGGGCTATCCGCTCATCACGGTCGAGCCCGACGGCGCGGGGCTCAAGGTCTCGCAGCGCCGCTTCAGCTACCTGGGCGGCGAGGCCGACGGCGGGCAGCGCTGGCGCATCCCGGTCGTGCTGCGCGCCTCCGTCAAGCACGGCTACATCGAGCGGCGGCTGCTGCTCGACGGCGACGCGGCGGCCGTCGCGCTGCCGGCCAAGGCGGACTGGGTCGTGGGCAACTCCGGCGGCACCGGCTTCTACCGCGTGCGGTACGCTCCCGCGCTCCTCAAGAAGCTCGCCGGCGCCGTCGCCAAGATCGCGCCTATCGAGCGCTTCAACCTTCTGAGCGACTGCTTCGCGCTGGTCCAGGCCGGGCTCATGCCCGCTGCGGATTTCCTCGACCTCACTGCCCGCTTCACCGCCGAAACCGACCGCAACGTCTGGACCGCGCTGACCTCCTCGATCGCCTACGTCAACCGCGTGATCGCGGACGACCAGCGCCGAGCGCTCGAGGCGCTCGTGCGGCATCGCGTGGCGGAGGCCGCCGCGCTCATCGGCTGGGAGCCGCAGGAGGAGGAGACCGAGCTGGACAGGCAGCTGCGCGGGGATCTCCTGCGCGCGCTCGGCACGCTCGGGAACGACCCGGCGGTGCAGGCGCGCGCGCGCGTCGCCTACGCCCGCTACCGCGAGGACGAGGGATCCGTGGACGCCAACGTGCTGCCTGCCGTCATCGCCATCCTGGCCGCATCGGGCGGGGAGGCCGAGTATGCGGAGTTCCGCGACCGCTTCAAGCGCGCCCGCACGCCGCAGGAAGAGCAGCGGTACCTCTACGCGCTGGCCGGCTTCCGCCAGCCGGATCTCTTGCGCCAGACGCTCGAGATGACCGTGAACGGCGAGGTGCGGAGCCAGGACGCGCCGTTCCTGGTCCGGACCCTGCTGACGAGCGTGGACGGCCGCGGCCTGGCGTGGGAATTCGTCAAGGGACACTGGGAGACCATGGCGCGGCAGTATCCGGAGAGCGCGTACCGGCGCATGTACGAGGGCGTCCCCGCGCTCGTGGGCGTCGAGTGGGAGCGGGACGTGCGCGGGTTCTTCGCCGACAACAAGATCGAT
>JBGPYK010000443.1:0-3160 GCA_041493245.1 Methylomirabilia bacterium
GACTCGATCTGGGACACCATGCTCGGCGTCAGCCCGGCCTTCTCGGCGAGCTGGCGCTGCTGCAGCTCGCGCTCCATGCGCAGGGCCTTGATCCGCTCGCCCAGCGAGCTCACGCGATGTCCTCGGCGCCGCGCGCAAACTCCCCGCCGCGGCTGTCGACATCCAGGCCGGCGAGCCCGCGCAGGGCGCGCGCCACGAAGACACGGGTCATCTTCTTGCGATAGAAGTGCGCGTAGTCGGTGTTGTCGAGCGGCTTCGAGGGGCCGGCCGCGAGGTCCGCTACGCGAGTGATCAGCTCGGGCGTGAGCCGCTCGCCCGCTAGCGCGGCGGCCGCCGTCTTGGCCTCCCGCGGCTGGGACGCGACCGCGCCGAGCACGATGCGCGCCTGCACCACGCGGTCGCCGTCGAGACGCAGCGCCACCGCGACGCCGAGGACGGGGAAGTCGAACGAGCCACGACGGCGCAGCTTCAGGTACGCGGACGTCCAGCCGTCGGCCGGCGGCAGCACGATCTCGGCGAGGATCTCGTCGGGGCGCTTGGCCAGATACTCGATACCGTCATCGCGGTAGAGCGACTCCACGGAAACGGTCCGCTCCCCCGCGGTGCTGACGAGGCGGACCTTGGCGCCCAAGCTCCACAGCACGGGCGCCGTGTCGGACGACGACACGGCCCAGCAGCGCGAGCTTCCCGGCGCCACCAGGCAAATGTCGCCGTCCTTCTTCATGCAGAAGCCGATCGCCTTCCGCCACGGGTAGGACTGGTTGTAGTAGTTGCAGCGGGTGTCGACGCACAGGTTGCCGCCGAGCGTCCCCATGTTTCTGAGCTGCGGCGAGGACACGAGGCCGGCGGCGGTCGCGAGCGCCGAAAAGTGTCGCGCAATCTCGCGATGCTCGGTGACGGCCGAAAGCGTGGTCGTGGCGCCGATCGTCAAACCCCCGCCCGCAGTTCCCCTCACGCCCGTGATCTCGCGCACACCACGGAGTCCCACGAGCACGGTGGGCTCGAACTGGCGGCGCTTCATGTTGGGGTAGAGATCCGTTCCACCGGCGACGAGCATCGCCGCGGTACCGTGCTCCGCCAGCGCCCGCGCGGCGTCGGCCATCGTGCGCGGCGCGACGTAAGTAAAGGGCGGCAGCCGCATCATGAGCCCGCTCCCGCGAGATCTGTAAACGGCCTCACGGCGATGGCGTCGGCGGGCTGGCCGAAGGCGGACTCGACGACGAGCGGCGGCTTGAACGTGAAGAGGGGGAGCTTCTCGGGTCCCACGCGCGGCGGCTTGCCCTGGCGCTTGAGATCGAAAGCCTTGAGGATCTTCTCCGGCGTGATCGGGACCTCGTCGATCCGCACGCCCACGGCGTGGTAAATCGCGTTGGCGATGGCGGGGATGACGGGAAGCAGCGGCCCCTGCCCCGCTTCCTTGGCCCCGAACGGACCCTCGGGGTCGTCGGTCTCCACGAGGATCGTGTGGATCTCCGGAGTCTCCAGCGTGGTCGGACTCTTGTAGTCCAGCATCGAGGGCGTCTTGTGCAGGCCCTTGCGGAACACCTGCGCCTCCATCAGCGCCTCGCCGATCCCCATGTACACCGAGCCCTCGACCTGGCCCTCGACGAGCAGTGGGTTGAGCGCGCGCCCGATGTCGTGGGCGATCCACACGTCGTGCAGCTCGACCTCGCCCGTGTCCTCGTCGACGGTCAACTCGACGACCGACGCCGAGTACGAGTAGCACGGGGACGGGCCCACGCCGCCGCCCTTGTACTTGCCCGCGCGCTTGGGGGGCGCGTAGGAGCCGGCGAAGGCGAGGACACCGTGCATCGACTCCGCGAGCGCAACGGCGTCGGCGAACGGCACGGCCTTGTCCCAGTCGTCGGGCACGCCGACCCTGCGATCCCTGAAGACGAGCTGGTCGGGAGCCACCTCGAGGTTCTGGGCGACGGCGCGGGCGATCGCGGCCTTGAGCCGTCCCGCGGCCTGGATGGCGGCCATACCGCACATCAGCGTCACCCGCGATGAGTACGAGCCGAGATCGACCGGGGTGAGATCGGTGTCCGCGGGATGGACCCGGATGTCTTTGGGATCGATGCCGAGGACCTCGGCGGGCAGATACGCCAGGATCGAGTCCGAGCCCTGGCCGATGTCCGTCGCCCCGCAGAGCACGGCGACGCCGCCGCTGCGGTCCGCGCGCAGGATCACGCCCGAATGCGGCATGCTGTTCCAGTAGATCGCCGTCCCCGCCCCCGTCATGTACGCCGAGCACGCGATCCCGACCCCGCGACGTCGTCGGGAGGGGGCCTCGACGGCCCGCTCCCTGGCCTCCCCCAGGATCGATCGCGCCGGCGAAGCCGGCGCTCGAAGCGGCCATCCATTCCGTTTCTCGCGCCAGCCCGAGGCTTCGACTACCCGATCGATGCACTCGCCGAGGCCGATCGTCGTCACGGTCAGGTGGTTGGCGGTCTTGGTGTACGGCTCGACGAGGATGCGGCGGCGCATGTCCGCGGGGTCGAGCCCGAGCTGCTCGGCCGCCTTGTCGAGCTGGCACTCCAGCGCGAAGCGCGGCTGCGGCGTGCCGTGGCCGCGCTTGGGGCCGCACGGCGGCTTGTTGGTGAAGATGCGCGCGCCCTCGAACTTGTACACCGGCATCTTATAGGTCACCGGGTTGATGACGCCGGTGTAGAAGACCGACGCCACGCCGTAGGAGCCGTAGGCGCCGCCGTCGAGCCAAGTCTTGAGATGGCATCCCGTGATGTCGCCGTCCCGGGTGAACCCGGTCTTGATCCACATGAGGACGGGATGGCGCCCCCGGTGGACGTAGAACACTTCCTCGCGCGTCAGCGTGATCTTCACCGGCCGCCCGGTAAGCTGCGAGAGCTTACAGACCGCGATCTCGTGGGCAAACGGGTCGAGCTTGCCGCCGAAACCGCCACCCACCGGCGTGGCGATGACCCGGATGTGCGCGGCGGGGACGTCGAGGATCTTCGCCAGCATCCGGTGCACGTAGTGCGGCGTCTGGGTGGACGACCAAAGCGTCAACTTGCCGTCGGGCCCCCAGTGCGCCACCGCCGCGTGCTGCTCCATCGGCAGGTGGGTGTTGCCCTCGAAGAAGAAAACGTCCTCGCGCACGAGGTCTGCGGCGGCGAAGGCGGCCTCCACGTCGCCGAACTGC
>JBGPYK010000254.1:0-4682 GCA_041493245.1 Methylomirabilia bacterium
CGGCCGGTATTCGAAGGTCTTCGCGTCGCGCTGGATCAGCGGATCGTACACGCAGTCCCAGAGCGTCTTCTCGGACTGGCTCGAGCGCCACGCGAACGGCGTCTCGATCCCCCACTGCCCGACCGCCACGACCAGGCGGTCACCCGCGGCCGTGGCGCGCGAGGTGGTGAGGAGCGGCGCGCCCATGAGCGCGGCGGCGGCGGTTCCGGTCCGTCTGAGGAATGCCCGACGATCGATCACTGTGGCCATTGGATTCCCTCCTCGTTGAGGGTCGGGACTGGGCGAAGCGTGGCAGGATCGTAGCTCATGACGCTCGGCGCTGCCCCTACTTCTTCGGCTCGAAACCGGGCGCGTAGCGCGGCGCGGAGACCGACGTGTCGACGGCGGTGCCGACGATCCCGTGGGACATGTCCTTGGCCGTGAGGAAGAGCACATCCCCCTCCGGCGTCGCGAGTGCGGAGTGCACGGCGTTGGCGGGAATGTAGACCAGCGAGCCCACCGGCACGCGCGACTTCGCCCCCTCGACCTCGCACTCGAGCGTCCCTTGAAGGACGTACATCCACTGCTCGTTCGGATGGCTGTGCGGCCGCGCTCCGGTGCCTCGCGGCATGCGGATGAGGCCGATCTGGATCCGATCGCCCTCGACGACGGGCCCGTGGGCCGTCGAGTAACCGGGACCGGCGTCGATCGCGCTCAACTTCGCCAGGTCGAACATGTACCGGCCGTCGCCGGCCTTGATCGCGCCCTCGGTCTTGGTCGCTTCTGCCATCTATTCCTCCAAATGGGGGGCCCCGATATGGCCCCCCATACCCCCCAGCGCTCGGATCACCCCGGCGAAGCCGGGGCGCTCCTCGATACTCCGCCAGGTTTCTAGTGTTTGACTTCGACGGTACGTCCGCTCTTTGCCGACTCGACGATCGCCTCCAGCACGGCGATGTTGGCCGTCGCCGCCTCGCCACCGACTTCGGGCTTGGTGCCGTCCCTCACGCAGCGGGCGAACTCCGCCAGCTCCTCGACAATGGCGTCCACCGGCGTCAACGGCACGGCCGTGCGCTCGTCCTGACCGCGGCGGGCCAGCCACAGACGACTGCCGTCGCCCTCGGTCCACGCCTGGGCCTCGGTGCCGTGCAGCGTGATCGTGGAGGTGCGGTTGGCGTGCACCCACGAGGTGCCGAGATAGCCGAGGCTGCCCGCGGCGAACTCGAACAGGATCGACGTGACGTCGTCGACCTCCACGCCGGTGAGGGCGACGCGGCGGGACAGGGCCATGACGCGTGCGATCGGTCCCATGAGGTACTGGTAGGTGTCGACGTGGTGGATGCCGAGGTTCGTCATGGCACCGCCCGGCGTCTCCGCCGGGACGGCGCGCCAAGCGCCGGGCTTGACCATGACGAAGCCGCCGTCCGCCGACATGTTGCCCTCGACCTGGGCGACGCGGCCCAGCGTCCCGTCGTCGACAAGCCGTTTGAGGGCGCGGCTCGCCGCCAGCCTGCGCCGCTGGTGGCCGACGGCGAGGACGACGCCCGCGCGCCGGCACGCCTCCGTCGCGCGCCGCGCGTCGGCGAGAGTGAGGGTGAACGGCTTGTCCACGAACACGTGCTTGCCCGCCTGGGCCGCGGCCACAACCTGCTCGGCGTGAAGCGAGTGCGGCGTTGTGATGACCACACCCTCCACCTCGGAATCGGCCAGGACCGCTTCGAGGCTCGGCAGATCCCGTCCGCCGTGACGCTTGGCGAACGCCGCGCGATTGTCCGCGGAGCGGCTGGTGCACGCGACGATGCTGAGACCGGTGCCCTTGACCGCCGCCTCCGCGAGCGTGCTGGCCCAGCGGCCGACGCCCACCGCGGCCACCCGTACCGGTGTCATGAGAACGCTCCTCCGCGCTTGAAATCGTCCACGGCAGGCTACTTATGTGAGGAAACCGCACGGTTGTCAACGTGCATCGGGTCGTGTCCCGGTCTGATCCTGGCCGGTGAGTCGCCCGACCGCGCCTACTTCTCCTTACGGGCCCTCAAGAGTTCAGCACGTAGGTCGAAGAAGTAGGTGGTGTCCCGTTGGATGTGGAAAATCCAGGACGCAGCTTCCGGCACTCAGATCACTCAATCACCTGATCCGCCCGCAGCAGCAGCGACGGCGGGATCGTGAGCCCGAGCGCCTTCGCGGTCTTGACGTTGATGTTCAGCACGAACTTCGTGGGGCGCTCGACCGGTAGATCGCCGATCTTCGCTCTTTTGAGGATGCGATCCACGTAGCTGGCCGTCTGCCGGTACAGTGCGACAAAATCGGGACCGTACGCTATCAGCCCGCCCGACGCCGGATAGGTCGAGAACAAGCTAATGGACGGCAGCCGCCTCTGGCGTGCCAGCTCGGCGAGGCGAGGGAGAGCCTGGGAGATAGCCGGCGCCGTGAGAAGCAGGATCGCCTGGGGTCGCTCGACGAGCAGACGCTTCACCGCGTCGTCGGCCTCGGCGGAATGGTGCAGCGTGACGGCATGGAGGCTGATATGCGAGGCGCGAGCCGCGGCTTGTGCCTGGGCGAACTGCGGTCCTCCGATCCGCTCGTCCCACACGACGCCCACGCGACTGAGTGTCGGCACGATTTCGCGGAGGAACTGAAGCTGCTTGCCGGCCAGCTCGGGCAGATCCATCCAGATCCCGCTCACGTTCGTGCCCGGCCGCGCCAAGCTCTTGACGAACCCGCTCGCCACCGGGTCCGACTCCAGGTCGATACCGACGATCGGAATCGTCTTGGTGACGTTCATGGCGACGCGGATGCGATGCGGACCACCCATTACCAACACCTCGACGGGGCGCCGCACCACGTCCAGCAGCTCCGTTCGGAGCACGGTTCCCTCAATTGCCTCACCAAGACGCACCTCGATCACGACGTTCTGGCCCTCGACCCAGCCGAGGTCGCGCAGTCCCGCGACGACCGATTCTTTCGTTGCGGGTCTGCCAGTGAAGATGACGATCCGCGGGATCCTGCCGGCCGTCTGAGCATTCGACAGCCGCGGTGCGCCAAGCGCCGCCGCCGCGAGTCCGAAGAGGAGAGCGCGCCTCGAAGACCGCGTGGTCATCGTCGAATCGTACCACCCTTGCCCGAAGTGGCACGTGGCTTGATCCGACGCGACCACAGTGGTAAAGAGAGCGTGCCATAACCCAACTGAATGGAGCCATCATGACCGAGTTCAAGAGCGACGTCCGGGACGGGATGCGCATCGACTGGGACGTGCCCATCACCGTGGACGATGGCCTCGTCCTCCGCGCCGACGTCTATCGGCCGATCGCGGAGGGCACCTACCCCGTCATCCTCTCCTACGGGCCCTACGGCAAGTGGCTGCACTTCGAGGATCTGTACACCGACCAGTGGCGCCGCATGGCCCAGGACCACCCCGACGTCGTCGCCGGCTCGACCAACAAGTACCAGAACTGGGAGGTGGTCGACCCCGAGAAGTGGGTGCCCGACGGCTACGCCTGCGTCCGGGTGGACTCGCGCGGCGCGGGGCGCTCGCCCGGCCTCCTCGACATCTGGTCGGCCCGTGAGTCCAAGGACTTCTACGACTGCATCGAGTGGGCGGCCGGCCAGCCGTGGTCCACCGGAAAGGTGGGCGTGAACGGCATCTCCTACTACGCTATGAACCAGTGGCAGGTGGCCGCGCTCCAGCCGCCGCACCTGGCCGCGATGTGCATCTGGGAGGGAGCGGCCGACTACTACCGTGACCTTTCTCACCACGGCGGCATCCTGTGCACGTTCGGCCGGGCGTGGTTTCCGTCCCAGGTCATCCGCGTTCAGCACGGCAGAGGCACGCGAGGCTATCGCTCGCGCATGAACGGCGACTGGGTGTCCGGGCCACCGACGCTCACCGAGGAGCAGCTCGGCGCCAACCGTCGCGACTTCTACGAGGACTGCGCCGAGAACCCGCTGGCCAGCGACGAGTACTGGCGCTCCCGCATGCCCGACTGGTCGAAGGTCAAGGTGCCGCTCTTCTCCGCGGCCAACTGGGGCGGGCAGGGTCTGCACCCGCGCGGCAACTTCGAGGGCTTCGCGCGCTCGGCGTCGCGGCAGAAGTGGCTCGAGGTCCACGGCATCGAGCACTGGACGCACTTCTACACGGACTATGGGGTATCGCTGCAGAAGAAGTTCTTCGGCCACTTCCTCAAAGGCGAGAACACCGGGTGGAGGAAGCAGCCTCGGGTCCAGCTCCAGGTGCGCCATCCCGGCGAGCAGTTCGTCGAGCGCCACGAGAGCGAATGGCCGCTCGCCCGCACGCGCTGGACCAAGCTCTATCTCGACCCGGCCGGCCACAGCCTGGCCCGCGCGCCCGTCGGCCGGAACGGCACCGTGACCTACCAGGGCCTCGGCGACGGCGTGACGTTCCTGACTCCGCCGCTCCCGCAGGCGACCGAAATCACCGGCCCCATCGCTGCCAAGCTCTGGGTTTCGTCCGAGACCGCGGACGCCGATCTCTTCCTCGTCCTGCGCGTGTTCACGCCGAACATGCAGGAGATCACCTTCCAGGGCGCGCTCGACCCCCACACGCCCATCGCCCAGGGCTGGCTCCGCGCCTCGCACCGCAAGCTCGATCCGGCGCTGACACTGCCCTACCGTCCCTATCACACCCACGACGAGAAGCAGCCGCTCACGCCCCGGAAAACCTACGAGCTGGACGTCGAGATCTGGCC
>JBGPYK010000311.1:0-4071 GCA_041493245.1 Methylomirabilia bacterium
CGGTAATTCGGCGGCGTAGACGACCTGGCGCGGGAGGTCGACCAGTATAATCAAGGGGATGATCACGCCTCTCGTCGGTGCGCTCGCCCGCCGCGTCGGGGGCCCGCGGGTTCTCGCGCTGCCCATGCTGCGCTTCCTCGCCATCCTCTCGGGGTGGGTGTGGATCCTGCTCACACCGCGGGCCGCCGGCTGGGACCTCCTCGACAGCACCATGTTGGGATTCTTCCTCTACAGCGTGGCGCTCATCACCGCACTCTGGGTCAGCCCGGGGCGCATGCTGCGGTTGAACTTCTGGGTGGTGGTCATCGACCTCGCCTTCGCGCTGGCCCTCATCCGGCTGACGGGCGGCGCGCGGAGCACGCTCTTTCTCGCGCTGCTGCTGATCGCCGGGCTGCAGTCGTACTATTACGGGATCCGGCGGGGGACCTTCGTGGCCCTCGCCTCCTCGGCCGCCTATCTCGCCGTCGCGTGGCCGACCATCGGGGAATTGGATCGGGCGGACATCGTCATTCGCGTCCTCGTGCTGGTCGGCACGGCGATCGGCGGCGGGATCCTGGCGGACATCGAGACGGCGGAGCGGCTCAAGGTCCTGGCGCTGACGGGCGAGGCGCGCGAGCGCGAGGAGTTCATCCGGAGCGTGGTGGAAAGCCTGCAGGAGGGCGTCGTCGCGCTGGACCGCGGCGGCCACATCACCGCCTGGAACCGCGCGATGGAAACGCGCTACGAGGTCAGCGCCGCCGAGGTCCTGGGGCGGGACTTCTTCGAGGTGTTCCCCGCCGTCCGGCGCGAGCCGTGGGCGGATTCGCTCCGGCAGCTCCTCGACGGCGAGATCGAGGAGCTCGTCCTCGAAGCCGTCGAGCACCAGACGCTTCGCAAGGGCCGCGTCGTGCAGAATCTGAAGGGCAACCGCCTGCGCCACGCCGGGGCGCCACGGGGTGCCGTACTGCTGATCGAGGACATCACCGAGCACGTGGGTCTCGAGCGCTCGGCCCGCCAGGCCGAGAAGATGGCCGCGGTGGGAACGCTCGCGGCCGGCGTCGCCCACGAGCTGAACAACCCCATCGGAATCATCTCCTCGCGGATCGAGCTGATGCAGCTCGACGCCGAGTCCCAGCCGCTGCCGGACGAGTTCCGCAAGGACCTCGCGGTCCTGCACCGCCACGCCCAGCGCGTCGCGCGCATCGTCCAGGGGCTGCTGTCCTTCGCCCGCCAGGCCCCCGTCGAGCAGGGCGCCGTCGACCTCAACCGCGTCGTCGAGGAAACGCTGCTGCTGATCGAGAAGCAGATCGCCAAAGAGGAGATCACCGTCACGCGGCGGCTGACGCCCGCGCTGCCGGCGGTGTGGGGCGACGCCAACGCCCTCCAGCAGGTGCTGATGAATCTCATGACGAACGCGCGCGACGCGCTCGGCGTTCGGGGCGAGATCGCGATCACGACCGGGCGCGAGGCGGGGCCGCCGGAGGGCGTGCGGCTGACCGTGCGGGACAGCGGCCCCGGCATCCCCCGCGAGATCTTGGTGAAGATCTTCGACCCCTTCTTCACGACCAAGCCGAGCGGGACCGGCCTCGGACTCTCGATCTCCTACGGGATCGTGCGCGACCATCAGGGGACGATCGAGGTCCAGTCCGAGCCGGGGTGCGGGACGACCTTCGTCCTCAGCTTCCCCGCGAGCGTAGCGCCTCCGGCCGAGGTCACGGCGTGAACGAGGCAGCGGTCCTCATCGTCGACGACGAGCCCGACATGGTGGAGAACTGCGCCCGCATCCTGCGGCGCGTGGGCTACCGGTGTTTCACGGCGCCCGACGCCCACCGCGCCCTCGCGCTGATCGAGTCGGAAGCGCCCGATGTGCTCCTCACCGACCTCAAGATGCCGGGTATGGACGGCATGGAGCTGCTGCGCCGGGCGCGCGATCTCGATCCCTCGCTGCCCGTCGTGATGATCACCGCCTTCGCGACCATCGAGTCGGCGGTGGCGGCGATGAAGGAGGGGGCGTTCGACTATCTGCCCAAGACCTTCTCCGTCGACCAGCTCCAGGTCGCCGTGGAGCGCGCGCTCCGCCAGCGTCAGCTCCAGGTCGAAAACCGGAACCTGCGCCAGCAGCTCCAGGCGACGTTCGGCCTCGAGAACGTGATCGGGCGGAGCCCGGCCATGACGCGCGTCTTCGAGCTGGTGAAGAAGGCCGCGCGCTCGGAGGCCAACATCCTCGTGGTCGGCGAGTCGGGCACCGGCAAGGAGCTGATCGCCCGCGCGGTCCATGCCAACAGCCCGCGGGCTTCCCAGGCATTCGTGCCGGTCGACTGCGCGTCCCTGCCCGAGCAACTCCTCGAGTCCGAGCTGTTCGGCCACGAGAAAGGCGCCTTCACCGGCGCCATCAAGACCAAGCCCGGGCTCATGGAGATGGCGCACCACGGCACGCTGCTCCTCGACGAGATCGGCGACATCCCGCTGGGGCTGCAGTCCAAGCTCCTGCGCGCCATCCAGGAGCGGCAGGTGCGCCGCGTGGGCGCGACCTCCTTCATCAACGTCGACGTGCGCGTCGTGTCCGCCACCAACCGCGACCTGCGCGAGGCCGTGGCGCGCGGGCAGTTCCGCGAGGACCTCTATTACCGCGTCAACGTCATCGCCATCCCGCTGCCCCCGCTGCGCGAGCGCGCCGGCGACGTGACGCTGCTCGCCCACGCCTTCCTCAAGAAGTTCGGCCGGGGCCGGGTCACCAGCTTCGAGGACGAGACGCTCGCCGCGCTGGAGGCGTACCCGTGGCCCGGCAACGTGCGTGAACTGCAAAACGTGGTGGAGCGCGCGTGCGCGCTGGCCGACGGGGAGGTGATCAAGCGCCGCGACCTGCCCGACTACGTCCTCGCGCGCGAGGGCCTCCGGGCTACGACCCCGGCCGACGCCGCCGGCGTCGATCCCCGGCTGGCGGCGACGGAGAGCCTGCCCCTCACCGAGGCGCGCGAGCGCTGGATGGCCGTACTCGAGAGCAACTACCTCCGCGATCTCCTCGACCGTCACGGCGGCAACGTCTCGGCGGCGGCAAAGGCCGCCGGCATCGACCGTAAGACCTTTCACCGGCTGGTCTCCAAGCACAAGATCCGCTGAGCGCGCACGGCGCCGCCGCGGGGCGGGCGTGTCCCACGGGGGAGTCCTCGCCCCACGCGTGGTCCGTCCGCGCGACCGTAACTCCGCGTTTTCGCATATCTCTGGGTTGGCAACCCCATTGCTCTAGGACATGTCGCTCATACGAAAATCGGAGGGAGACCGATGAAACTCGACACGATCCTGATTCCCCTCGACGGCTCGCAGCTCGCGGAGCAAGCCCTCACCAAGGCGCTGGACGCGGCGCAGGGCGCCGGCGAACCGACCCTCTTCCTGCTGCGCGCCGCGGAGGCGTCCGCGTGGGCCGGCATCGATGCGACGGAGGAGCAGGTCCGGGTGGTGGGCGAGGCCCAGGAATATCTGGCGGCGGTGGCCGCGTACCTCGCCCGGCAAGGGTTCCGCAAGGTCAAGACCGCGGTGTGGTACGGCGCTCCGGCCTCCGCGATCGTCGAGGCCGCGCGCGTGGAAAAGGCTGACCTCATCGTCATGACCACCCACGGCCGGAGCGGCCTCGGCCGGCTGATCCTCGGCAGCGTCGCGGAGGCGGTCCTGCGCGGGACGAGCACGCCGATCCTGCTGCTCCGCGCCGATGGCGCTCCCGTCCAGAGTCCGCTCGGCATCGCCGAGGAGCGCACGGCAGCGGGGGCACGGCAATGAAGCGCCTGCGCCGCATCCTCCACCCGTCGGACTTCTCGCCCGCCTCGCGGGCGGCGTTCACGCGCGCCGTCACCTCGGCCAGGGCCGATCGCGCCGAGCTGCTGCTCGTCCACGTGATCACGCCCGTGGCCCCGCTCGTCGGCGACGGCTACATCTCGCCGAAGGTCTACGACGACGTGCAGCGCTCGATCCTCGCGAGCGGCCAGACGCAGCTCGACAAGCTGGTGGCGAAGGCCAAGGCCGCAGGGGCCCGCGCGCGCGGGTTGCTGCTCGAGGGCACGCCGGCGGACGGAATCGTCCGCACGGCGCGGTCGAAGC
>JBGPYK010000352.1:0-3755 GCA_041493245.1 Methylomirabilia bacterium
CGGCGCGGCGTTACGAAACGATGACGGCGACGTAAATCTTCGGCGACGGGTCCCGGCCCACCTGCGTAGATGTGACCTGCGTCACAGACAAGGCGGCGCGTACGCGGCGATACTGCTCGTACCGTACTCAAGTTCTTCAATCCGATGACGTACCCGATACCCGGGTTCCCGCGCGGAAGGAATGCGGCCGGCCGGCCCCCCGCGCGTACAATCGAGATCAGGATGAGCCGGGCGGAGCGTCGGCAGCGTCAGCGTGCGCCCGCCCACGTGGCCGAGGCGGCGACGTCGCCCCGCGCGTGGGAGGTCGCCGCGCTCGCCGCCGCCGGGCTCGCGGTCGCCGGGTATCTGACGTGGACCAAGCTGGCCGGTGGCACCGTCCTGTTCTGTGCCGACGGCAGCGGCTGCGACATCGTCCAGGCCAGCCGCTACTCGGTCCTCCTCGGCATCCCCACCGCCCTGTGGGGCGCCGTGTTCTACGTCGTCGTGGCCGCGCTCGCCCTGTGGGGCCTCACGCCCCGCCGGTGGGTGTGGGCCTTCGCGCTCGCGGCGAGCGGCGTGGCCTTTTCCATCTACCTTACCGTTCTCTCGATCGTGGAGATCCGCGCCACCTGCGCCTGGTGCCTGACCTCGGCCGCCATCGCGCTGGCGCTGCTCGGCGCGCTCGTCTGGCGCCGCCCCCCGACGAAGCCAACCCGCTGGCCGCGGTCGGCCACCATTGGCGTGGCGAGCGGCGCCCTGACCGTGCTCGTCGCCGCCTTCATCTTCGCGGCGCCCCGGGGCAGCGCCGAGTACCAGTCGGCCCTGGCCCGTCACCTGCGCGATTCCGGCGCCGTGATGTACGGCGCCTTCTGGTGACCCGTGTGCACTGAGCAGAAGGCCCGGTTCGGGCCTGCCGCCTGGGAGCTGCCCTACGTCGAGTGTGACTCGCGCGCGGCTGGGGCCCGTCCCGATCTGTGCCAGCAGGTGAACGTCCGCGCTTACCCGACGTGGACGATCGCCGGCCAGCGCCGCGAGGGCCTGCTGACTCTCGACAAGCTGGCCGAGCTGTCCGCCTTCCGCCCCGCCCGCCGCTGACCGGCAGCGCAGGGCTCAAGATGGTGAAGGTGAGAAAGGCCTCAGCGCACAGGGTGGGCGGTTAGGAGCGTGTCGGAGTATCGAGGTGCGCCACGGCTTTGCGGGGGTGCTCCGAGCGTTGGGGGGGTTGGGGGGCCATATCGGGGCCCCCCATGTTCCTAGCCGAGCCAAACGCGGAGCCGGGCGGCGATCTCGTCCCGGACACGGCGGAACACCGCGAGTCGCTCCTCGTCCGTCCCCCTCGCCTGCGACGGGTCATCGAAGCTCCAGTGCAAGCGTTCGACAGCGCCGGGGAACAGCGGGCAACGCTCATTCGCGCTGGGCGCAGGTCGACACCGACCTCGCCCATGGCGGCTACGGCGAGCGGGTGTACGCGGGTGGCCTCCGTGCCCGCGCTCGCGACCTCGAACCGGTCGCCGGCCAGCGCGTGCAGCCAGCCCTTGGCCATCTGGCTTCGCGCCGAGTTGTGCGTGCAGAGGAGCAGGACCCGCTCGCGCCTCATCGCGGAACCGCCGCGGTCGAGACCCGCGACACCGGGCACGCTGCGGTCGCGGGAAACCATCTGCGGGTACGGTTGCAGAACCCGCAGACCGACAGCATCACCGGCACCTCCACCAGCACGCCCACAACGGTGGCGAGCGTCGCGCCCGACGTCAAGCCGAACAGGGAGATCGCCGTGGCGACGGCCAGTTCGAAGAAGTTGCTCGCGCCGATGAGCGCCCCCGGGGCGGCGATGTCGTGCGGGATCCGCAGCCACCGGGCCAGTCCGTAGACGAGCCCCGAATTGAAGTACACCTGGATGAGCAGCGGCACCGCGATGAGGGCGATGTGCGACACCTTGCCGAGGATGACCTCGCCCTGGAAGGCGAAGATGAGGACGAGCGTGGTGAGCAGGGCCGCGACCGACACGGGCTTGAGCCTCGGGAGAAAGGTCCCGTCGAACCACGCCGTCCCTCGGCGTCGCAGGAGCACGGATCGCGACGTGGCGCCGGCGACCAGCGGGATCACGATGTAGAGCACGACCGAGTAGAACAGCACGTCATAGGGGACGGTGATGTTCGACACGCCGAGCAGGAAGATGACGATCGGTGCGAACGCGAAGAGCATGATCACGTCGTTGAGCGCGACCTGGACCAGCGTGTAGGCGGGGTCGCCGTCGGTGAGGTAGCTCCAGACAAAGACCATGGCGGTGCACGGTGCGGCGGCGAGGATGATCGTGCCGGCGAGGTACTGATCGGCGAGTTGGGGGCCGACCACCCCGGCGAACAGGTGCTTGAAGAAGAGCCAGCCGAGGAACGCCATGCTGAAGGGTTTGACCAGCCAGTTGACGGCGAGCACGAGGATGAGCCCCTTCGGACGCTGGCCGACTCCGCGAAGCGCCGTGAAGTCGATGCGTAGCATCATCGGGTAAATCATGAGCCAGATCAGGACGGCGATCGGCAGGTTGACGTGACTCACCTCGACCCGGCTGAGCACGTGAACGAGCCCGGGGGCTACCATGCCGATGCCCACGCCGCCGACGATGCAGAGCGCCACCCACAGCGACAGGTAGCGCTCGAAGGCGCTCACATGCTTCGCAGAGTCCTCGGGCTTCACCCGCGCGCGGGTTTGCGGGCGCGGACGAAGGCGCTCATGAACTTGCCGTCGACGTAGGGGAGGACGGCGTCGGCGTCGAGGCCGGCCTTGTCGAGGAAGTCCCGCGCGTCCTCGGCGCGGTAGATCCGCGTCGGTTCGACGTCAATGCCCTCGAAACCAGCCTTGGCGAGCTTCGCACGATACTCGGATTCCTCGAGCGCGCCGGCGACGCAGCCGATCCACAGCTCGACGCTCCGGCGGATCTCCGCGGGCACTTCGCCGCGGACCACGACGTCCGACACGGCCAGCCGCCCGCCCGGGCGCAGCACGCGGAACGCTTCGGCGAGCACGCGGTCCTTGTCAGCCGCGAGGTTGATCACGCAGTTCGAGATGATGACGTCGACGGTGCCGTCGGGGAGCGGGACGTTCTCCATCTCGCCCTTGAGGAACTCGACGTTCGTCGCGCCGGCCTTGCGCTGGTTCTCACGGGCCAGCGCCAGCATCTCGTCGGTCATGTCGAGCCCGTACGCCTTGCCCGTCGGGCCCACGCGCCGGGCCGAGAGCAGAACGTCGATGCCGCCGCCCGAGCCGAAGTCGAGCACGACCTCGCCGGGCTTCAACTCGGCCAGCGCCGTGGGGTTGCCGCAGCCCCGCGAGGCGGCGACCGCCGCGTCGGGCAGCGCCGCCGTCTCGGTCGCCGCGTAGAGATTCGAGGTGATCGGACCGCAGTCACCCAGCGACGGCGTGCTGCCGCAGCAGGAGCTGTCGCCGCTGGCGACCCGCAGCGCCACTTGGCCGTACTTTTCCTTCACGATCTGCTTGATGTCTCGCTCGCTCATGTCCGCCTCCATCCTTTCATCAAGAAACGTTGATATGTGACGGTAAAAAAGGGGTCAGTCGCAGCTCCCGGCCAGCACACGCAACTTTGACGTCGACCGCAGCGTCTTCACGAACGCCTCCATCGCCTCCATCGTCTCCGGGTTCAGCGCGTAGTAGACCCACCGCCCCTGGCGGCGGTCCGTGACGATCCCCGCGTCCTTGAGGGTCTTGAGGTGAAAAGACAACCGCGACTGGCTCGCCTCGAGGTCGTCGGTCAGGTCGCAGAC
>JBGPYK010000415.1:0-3354 GCA_041493245.1 Methylomirabilia bacterium
CCCGATAGGGTCGGTTGTGACCGGCATGACGATGGGGATCGCGGTGGTGGCGTGCTTGGCAGCCAGGGCCGCGGATGCGCTCGCGACGATGACGTCCACCTTGAGGCGGACCAGGTCAGCGGCGAGACCTGGGAGCCGTTCGTCTTTTCCGTCCGTCCATCGGTACTCGATGCTGATGTTTCGTCCCTCGACGTAGCCAAGCTCGCGAAGCCCTTGCCGGAACGCCACGACGTAGGGATCGGGCGGCGAGCCGGCCCGGAGGATACCGATGCGGGCGATCTTGCCCGCCGGCTGCGCCTCGGCCGCGAGTGGCGCAAGAATGAGGCTGAGAGCGAGAATGACCACAAGCCCGATCAACCGCATAGGCACCTCCGTTGCGGACGGCTGCCGGGGAGTCTAGCCGAACGCCACGACGCGCACCAGCACAGCGTCGCACGAGCACGCGCTACTCGATCACCTGATCCGCCCGCACGAGCACCGAGGGCGGGATCGTGAGCCCGAGCGCCTTCGCGGTCTTGAGGTTGATCACCAACTCGAACTTGGTGGGCTGCTCGACGGGCAAGTCCGCCGGCTTGGCCCCTTTGAGGATCTTGTCCACATACGTCGCGGCTCGGCGGAATAAATCGGAATAGCTCGGGGCATACGACATGAGTCCGCCGAGGTCCACGAACTCTCTCGATGCGTACATCGCCGGGAGCCGGCTCTTCGCCGCCAGTTCCACGACGCGCGTCCTGTGAAGCTCTGGCGCGGGCCCCGCTGCGACCAGCAGAGCACCGACACGCTCACTCGTTGCCGTTCGGAATGCGCCTTCCAAGTCCGGGTTGGGTCCCCGTAGCTCCAGAGTGAGGAGTTTGACACCCAAGGCCGCTGCTACCATCCGCGTGGGTTGCAGAACCCCAATCGCCCCTTGAGCCGATGTTGCCGGATCAACCAACACCGCCACACGGGACACCTTGGGAAACGCCTCCTTCAGCAGCTCGAGCCTTTTCCCGCCCAGCTCCACTGAAATTTGGGTCAATCCCGTGATGTTTCCGCCCGGCTTTGC
Source organism: Methylomirabilia bacterium (assembly GCA_041493245.1). GTDB lineage: Bacteria > Methylomirabilota > Methylomirabilia > Rokubacteriales > CSP1-6 > DATHGT01. The sequence goes on from JBGPYK010000415.1 coordinate 1,046, forward strand.
AAGGCTGGCAATAAACCGACTCGGATCACCAACAAGGGTCATGACAATGGGGATGGTCCTGGTCGCTTGCTGGGCCGCACGGGTCGGTGGAGTCCCTGAGGTGACAATGAGGTCCACGCTGAGCCCCACCAGTTCCGCCGCCAAATTCGGCAGTCGATCCAGTTTCCCGTCGCCATAGCGGTACTCAATGATGATGTTCTGACCCTCCACGTAGCCACGTTCACGAAGCCCTTGCCGGAATGCCTCGACGTGGATCGACTGGGAAGATTGGGAGTTAGTCAGCAGAACGCCGATCCGAGGGACCTTCCCCGCCGGCTGCGCGTCGGCAGCGCGCGGCGCAGCAAAAAGGCTAAGAGTGAGAATGACCGCGAGCCCGATCAGCCGCATGGGGCACCTTGTTTGAGGACGGTTGCCGGAGAGTCTAGCCGAACGCCACGACGCGCACCAGCACAGCGTCGCACGAGCACGTCATCCAGACGCGGTCGCCCTCGACACCACCGTCCAGGTCGCCGCAGCGCAGGTGTTCCTGATCGCCCTGCTGTCCCGCGGAACTCGATCACAAGATTGCGCCCCTCGGCGAACCCGAGTTCCCGCAGCCGCTGCTCGAAGGCGATATTGTAGGGCTCGGTCTGCCGGCCCGTTGAGCCCAGCCAGCCGATCCGATAGGTCCGTTCGGCCGGCTGGGCCAGGGCGAATCGGGGCAAGGCCAGCACGCCGCCGAGCGCCATGAGGAATTTTCTTCGATTGTTCATTCGATCACCCACAGCGTTCGATTCCCTCGCGCCGCCCAGGTGCTCAACATCGGCCCCGTCCCAAGTATCGCGCGGGACGCGCGATGTCAAGGTCGAAGTGTCTGGGGCAGACCTCGGCCCCCAGGCGTTGCCGCCAGGCCAGCACGACCCCTGACGTATGGAGGTCGAGGGTCCCCGAAACACATCACGCCGATGCGATCCTCGGAAGGGGGCCAAGCCTTCCTCCGAGTCTCAGAGGCGCCGCGCCGGCATCACGGTGTCGACATGAACAGGCGGGGATCGAGGAATTGTGAGGGGCGGAGACCGCGGATCCGGGAGCGCGCGGTCTCGTCGAGGGCGTTCGACGGCGCGCAGCCGATCAGCTCGTAGCCGGCGATCCTGAGGCCCCGGAGCGCGGTCTCCGCGTCCAGCCGCTCCATCACCGCGCGCGGTGACGTCCGGCGATAGTCGAGAAGGTTCATCGACACCTGGGCGACGCCGCGGCTCGGCAGTGCCACGCCGAGAGCGCGCACGGCGGCCAGGCCGCCGACCGCCCGTTCGCGGATCGCCGCCGCGATCGCGCGCGCGCCAGCCAGATCGTCCGTGTCGAGCATGGCGTTGAGCGCGATGAGTGGCCGGCGCGCGCCGACGACGGTGGCGCCGGCGCTCGGATGCGGGGCGGCGGGGCCGGCGTCGGGTCGCCAGAGGGGACTCGCGAGCCGCTCGGCCAGACGCTCGAAGCCCCCCGCCCGCAGCTCCGGCAAGTCACGGCGCCCGGGGAGGAGCGCGGCCTCCTCATAGAAGAAGACGGGCACGCCTGTCTCCGACGCAAAGGCGCGACCGGCGCGATGCGCGATCGTCACGGCCTCCGCCATGGTGAGCCCGCCCAGCGGCACGAACGGCATGACGTCGACGGCACCGATGCGGGGATGCGCGCCGGCATGGCGCCGGAGGTCGATCAGCTCGACGGCGCGGCGGCCGAGGGCCAGGGCCGCTCGCTCGACCGCCTCAGGAGCACCGAGAAAGGTGAAGACGGAGCGGTGATGATCGACGTCGCTGTGCACGTCGACGAGGCGCGCCCCCGCGTGGTCGACGGCCTCCCCGAGCCGGCGCAGGACGCCGCCGTCCCGGCCCTCGCTCACGTTCGGGACGCACTCCAGGCGCGCGTCGCTTACCGGGTCGCGAGGCTCCGTCGTCACCTCACGCCGGCGTCGCGAGCGACGTCCGCGTCACGACGTGGTGGGGAGATTGAAATCGGCGGCGAAGTTCTCGAGTGCGGACAGTAGGGCCAGCGGAGCCGCCTGACCGAGCCCGCACAGCGAGGCGAGACGGATCGCCGCCGACAGCTCGCGCACCTGCGCCGGCGTCGCCGCCGGGGCTGCAGCGCCCAGCTCGTCGATCATGGTCAGGAGCCGCGGCGTTCCCTCCCGGCACGGCGTGCACTTGCCGCACGACTCGTTGGCGTTGAAGCGGAGGAGCGTCTTGACGATCTCGACGACGGAGGCCCCAGCCGGGACGCCGACGATGCCCCCCGTGCCCGGCGAGACGCGCTCGCGCGGCTCCATCGGAACGTCGAAC
>JBGPYK010000018.1:0-15679 GCA_041493245.1 Methylomirabilia bacterium
CTTACCGGCCGCCCTGGCGGTCTGAGTCAATGTGAGGACCTGAGCCGACGACGTTAGAGCTTCAGAGGCGCTCCCGAAAAGAGACATGAGCAAGAAGGGTGATGAAAAGTGTGGTGAACGACAAACCGAAGAACGCAGTGAGTACATAAATAGCTTTGTACCCGAACCCCAGCGCCTTGAGCGCCTCGGTGTTTGCACCGAATGTGAAGAGTGCGCCCGCTGAAAGCAGAAAGGCATCGGTAAACGGCACAGCCGTCAGAAACACGCCGATGCTAACTGCTAGTCCTAACGCCATCGCGATCAGCGGTCTCAAAGGCCGAACTCCGTACCCTGCGATCAGTTCTTCGATGTGACCGCGAATCGCCTGCCCTCGCGTTTGCGAGTTGTGTCGCGTCGCAGCGTGCCGTTGTCGATAGAAGTATCTGCGGCCCATGTGGGGCAAGTCGCCAGCAACGTATGCCTCCTTTATGCCTTTGTAGATGTTCGTAAGTTCGTGCTTTGGGCACGGGTCATCAGTTGGGTTCATTCGGTAAGGCCGGGCTACTGAGTCACCGACTATTGTTGTTTCATCGAAACGACAGTCATAGAAGAGCCGATTCGGCATGTAGCAGTCCTTGAACTCGACGGTCTTCAGATCGTAGTTGGTGAAGTTGTTACTCTCCACGAACTCACAGTTGATGAAATGCGTTTGTTCGAGCGCCGCGCCATAGAACCCTGCGAACGAGAAGATGCAGTTGATGAAGGTGCATCCGTAGAAGTGCGCAAATCGAAACTTTGCAGCGAAGACTGCGTTCCGAAAGGTGGTGTGCCAGAACTCGGCGTACCAAAATTGGATCGCCTCAAAGCTGTCGCCATCGGGGAAGGTAAGAGTTTCTGACTGAATCTGAAAACCCTTGAGATCCCACATATTTTCAAGGAAACCTAATTGTCCTGCTTCAAACTCCCACTGCAGAAAGTCCTCGCCAGCGCCGTGACGAATCATTTCCATAATCTTATCGTGCAGCGCTTGCCCACTCGCGCTATGGAGCCACCGATCACGGTACTTGGCGTGATCAGCGTCGTCGTATAGCGGGAGAAGGTGTACGGCCGTGAACATGGTCGGATTATAGCGCCTAGCATCTGGTCTTTGTGATCGTCCTGAGTCGCCCTTTGGCGGACTACTTTCCTCGGCAGATTAGTAGGGTACGCTAGAGCACCATGGATGCTGCTGACGGCACTCCGGCAGACCCTCGATTCACCCGGCGGGCGGGGTGCGATTTGTGCCGGGCCCTGCGGCTTACGCCGTGGTACCACGAGGATGAGGTGTGCTGGATCGCCGAGTGCGAGATCTGTGAGGTGCCTATGGTCGTCTGGCGCTGGCACGGGACGACGCCGCCGGAGGAGCACGTGGCGCACATGAGCGCGCGGCTCGCCGAGGTCGCCGCCGCGCAGATCGGCGAGTTCTACGTCGACGGCCACATGCGCAACATCCCCGACCACTATCACGCGCACGCGCGCCCCAAGGGCGGCTTCTTCGGCAACACCGCGAAACGGGTCCGCTCCTGACTCCGCGCCGGCTCGACTACGGCTGGATCGTCGTGGCCGGCCTCTGCGTCACCGAGACGGTGTCGTGGGGCATCCTCTATTACGGGTTCCCGGTGTTCCTGCCGCCGATGGAGGCCGACCTCGGCTGGTCGCGCGTCGAGATCACCGGCGCGTTCTCCCTCGGGCTGGCCGCCTCGGCGCTGGCCGCGCTGCCCGTGGGGCGATGGATCGACCGTCACGGCGCCCGCGCCCTGATGACGGTGGGCTCGTGCGCGGCCACGCTGCTGGTACTCGCGTGGTCACGGGTCGAGAGCCTGCCTGCGCTCTACGCGACGTGGTTCCTCCTGGGGCTGGCGCTCGCGACCACGCTGTATGAGCCGGCGTTCGCCGCCGTCGTCGGCTGGTTCCCCACGCAGCACCGCGACCGCGCACTGCTCACGGTGACGCTGGTCGCGGCGCTCGCCAGCACCATTTTCATGCCGCTCGAGGCCTGGCTGCTCGCGCGGCTCGGGTGGCGGACGGCGCTGGCGACCCTGGCCGTGGTCCTCGCCGTGATCACGATCCCGATCCACGCGCTCGTGCTGCGGCCGAGCCCCCACCGCGGGCCGCGCGCCGGCGCCGCGCCGGTCCACGTGTCCGGGATGACCCTCGGCGCGGCCGCCCGCACGGGCGTGTTCTGGGTGCTGGCGGCCGCCTTCTTCGTCGGCAATTTCACGACGAACTCGGTCACCGTGCACTTGATCCCGTACCTGGCCACCCGCGGCTATTCACCGGCGCTGGCCGCGGCGATGATCGGGTGGATGGGCGCCATGCAGCTTCCGGCGCGCCTCGTGTTCGCGTCCGTCACCACGCGCTTCGGTCATACCGGCATCACCGCCGCGATCTTCTTCGTGCAGGCGGCCGCGCTGGGCCAGCTCGCGCTGGCCGCCCACCTGCCGACGCTGGTGCCGGTGGTGCTCATGCTGGGCGCGGCCAACGGTATGTCGACGCTGGCGCGCGCGACGATGCTCGCCGACCTGTTCGGTCCGCGCCACTACGGGAGCATCAGCGGGGCGATCGCGCTGGGCGCCAACGGCGCGCGGGCGTTCGCGCCGGTGGGCGCCGCGCTGCTCCAGGTCGCGCTGGGCGGCTACGACCGCCTGTTCGGGCTGCTGGCGGTGTCGCTGCTGCTCGCGGGGGTGGGGCTGATGGTCACCCGGCGTCGGGTGCGGTGATCACACCAACTCGCCTAGCAGGATGCGAACAAACCCGCAGGCTGCTCAAAGGCGTATCGTGAATTACGCCGGTGAAAGGGTCGAAGCCCCCTTTCTTGATACAGGGTAGCCGCGCCGAGTGTCGCGACGCTCGTAAGGCCCGCCCGCAGCGTGGTCCTCAGCTCCGCGTGAACGGCCATTTCGATCGCGAGCCGGATATGCTGCCCTCGGCATGGCTCTGCGCTACGGCCTGGTGGATCTCCCTCCTTACCCCCCGACCTTCGGGAAAGTATACGGTTGCGGCGCGCCGTTAAGGCTGAAGTAGGCCCAATGCCCGGCGAGGCTGAAGTCCTCAGGCGAGAGGACGGCCTTCATCTGCTTGCGCCGGGCAGCGTCGGCGCCGATCTCCAGGTGAAAGGAATGATCCGCCGACTGCAGCTCCGACCGATTCCTCGTCAGAAAATCGACCACCGCAATGGCCTGCTCGACCACAGTGCTAATCCAGCCCAGATAAACCCGGCAATCATAGCGGCCGTGACGGCTCGCCCAGTCGCTTCCCTGCCACAGGCGGCCCTCACCGTACGCCAGCTCGCTGCCGCAGTAGCGCCGGTCGGAAATGTCGTGCATGAGGATGACGTGCTTGCGATCCTGCAAAATGGGCATGAGCCGGCCCAGCACCGCTTCGGCCGCCGCAAACCCGGCCTCCTGCCAAACAATCAGCACTCGCCGAGCGTCGCCCACGATCTGGTGAAAGTCCGCGCGAGCCACCTGCCCTGTTCGGATCTCGAGGCGCCCCAGCCAATCCGCGCCCACCAGCGGGCGCAGGAGTTTCAGCGAATTCTTCCAGGTTTTGTTTTCGCACAGACTGACCAGCGTCCCGTGCTGGTTCTGGGACAAGGCTTCGGCGAAGACCGCCGTGGCGCTGCCCTTCCGTCGCCCCAGCTCGATAACCAGATCCGGTCGATACTCCCGGGCATAGGCAAACCACTGCGCCCACTGGAAGGAGCTCAGGTTCGAAGTGTCGTCGAGGGCCTGCCGCAGCGCCCGCAGCCGGCCCGAGCTGTGGACCACAGCGCAACGCTGATTCCAATACGCCGTGGCGGGAGAAGGCGGCCCGGCGGCTTGCAGCGGGCTGTCCACGTCGCATCCGGGAACGTTCGCCGCGCCGGGGACGAGACCGGCCGCGACGCTTCTGCCTAGCGCTTCCACCCGGGGCGGACCCTGGAAGCGAGGCGCCTCCGGGAGCCGCGCTTGCAACGTGCGGATTCGCTCGTAGGCGGGATCCAGCTCGGTTGCGAGCCGCAAATACCGGGGCACTCGCGCGGAGGCGCCCTCGAGCTCAAACACGCACTCCGCCGCCCAGCAGTAAACGCCCGCGCAAAGCTGCCGCGACACGGCCATCCACAGGGGATCTCGTTCGCCCCGCAGCAGGTGCGCCTCGAGCGCCGCAATTTTCTCCTGGCTGAGTTGATCGTAGTTCTCCGGCCGCGAGGTCACGTTCGTCCCGCTGTGACGCATACTGGCGACGACCCGAGGCGCCCTCAGGATCGGCAGATGGCTCAGGCGGAGCCACAGGTCGAAATCCTGACACATTCGCAACTGAGCATCGAATCGCAGGGCATCGCCGCACACGTTCCGCGAGAAGAAGGATGCTGAGAAGGGCGGCACGAGTTCGGAGCGCAACATCCGGAGCAGATCGAATGCGGCCGGCATGAACACCGCGGTCACGTGCCCCTGCGAATCGATCAGGTTCGCGCCCGCGTAGATCGCGGCCGCCTCCGGGTGCTCGGCGAACAGAGCGGCCATACTTTCCAGGGCATCGGGAGCCAGCAGGTTGTCGGAATCCAACGTCGCGACCAATTGCCCGGTGCACCGCTCGAGCGCGCGGCCGTAAGCTTCGCCTTGGCCTCGGTCCGGCGCCGATGCGATCCGCATGTTCGGGATGTTCTTCGCGCGCGCGAGCACCTCCAGCGTCCCATCCGTGGACGCGCCATCTTGAATGATCAGCTCAAAATCCCGGCAACTCTGGGCGGCCAGCGACTTCAAGGCCTCAGGCAAGTACGGCATCCCGTTTTTGACGCACATCAGGATGGAGAACAACGGTTGTGACATGTCGGCTACAGACCTGTAATCACCGTCACCGTGAAAAAGTTGTGGCGATCGGCATATCGTCGAGGCCCCGGCCAACTGTGGGCGTACCCCATAACAACCGCAACACTACGATCCGGACCTGCGCAAACGGGTCTCCCTGTCGAGAGCCGTGAAGACCTTCCGAGCGAAGCGAGTGTTTCGTTCCCGGCACTCGGCCAGGGCGTCGGGGTAGGCGACCGACCGGCGGAGTGTTTCCCTCCAGTCAATCCGCCCGCAGGCCGGCACCCTGTAGCGGGGGGTCAGAAATTTCGAGCACCAGGGTTCATACACCACGACGTTGCGTCCCAGCAAGATTGCCCAAGACCGTACTGATCTCAATCAAAAAGGTCCAGATGCGAGGCGACGCCGGCCGGCCGCACGCGAGGCGTACTCGCTGTACGTTGAGCGTGCGGCCAAGGGCGCCAACGAAGCAGAGGGGCCTTTTTCAGCAGCCTGCGAGGGGCGAAGCAGCTCGCGCGTCTCGGCCTCCTCATCGGCGACGGGGGTCAGGGCGAGGTCGGTATATTCGCGCCGGTGCGGATCGCGGTTGATGCGTCGGTAGATCGCGCGCAGCCGCAAATAGAGAAACGCCCACTTCGTGAGCTTGACGGCCGTCTCAGCGATGTAGAGCGGATAGAACCGCCAAGCCGGGAGCACCGGGAGCCCGGGCCGCCGATCGCGCCGCGACTTGCGCCGGAGGAACCCGCCTTCGAGCGGATGGACTCCCTCGTACTCGATGCAGCCCTTGAACCACGTCATCAGGAACACGGCGTTGCTGGCGTTGGCCCGCGACGCCACGGCGCGGCGCAGGACCGTCTCCATGTGATCGATCGTGTAGTAGTGCTCCCAGGCGAGCCGATAGGCCCGCGTCCATTCCTCCGGCGACATGCGCGGGTGGTCGGCGGTGAGGTGGTTGAGATCGTACTTGTTCAGATCGGGGTCGAGCCGGGCGCCGGCCCGGGCGAGCTTTTGGTGGTCCTCCGACCCCGGCAGCGGCGTGAGATAGAAGAACTCGAGGAGATCGACGGGCAGCTCCCGCTTGATGATGTCGATGTCGCGGAGGATCGAGTCCACGGTGTCGTGGGGGAAGCCGGTGATGTAGCCCGCGTAGACGATGACGCGGGCCGCCTTCCAGGCGAGCAGCATCTTCCGGTATTCGGTGATCTTGTTCTGCCGCTTCCTGGCCGCGAGCAGGTTATCGGGATTGATGTTCTCGAGCCCGATGAACACCCGGTTGATGCCCGCCCGCGCGCACTTCTCGATGAAGTGCGGGAGGCGGTGGCACTGGGTGTCCACCTGGACCACGAAGGAGATCCTCAGCTTCTCCACCTCGCGCAGGTGGATCAAGCGATCGAGGATCGGCTCCCAGTCTCGGTTGCGGGCGAAGTTGTCGTCGGTGATGAAGAACCGGCGGAGCCCCTGGGCGACGTTGGTACGCACGATCCGCTCGACGTCGTCCGCCGAGCGGCGCCGCGACTTGCGGCCCTGGACGTTGATGATGGTGCAGAACGAGCACTGGAAGGGACACCCACGGCCGGCGTCGAAGCTGGTCATCCCGCCGGCCGTGCGCTTGGCCCGCAAGGCGGCGATCAGCGGGATCGGCGCGCCTTCGATGCCCGGCAGGTCGTCCATGAAGTTGTAGAGCGGGCGGAGCGCGCCGCCGGCGGCGTCGCGCAACACGTCCTCGAGCCGCCCCTCCGCCTCGCCGGCGAACAGTGACAGCCCCATCGCCTTGGCCCGCTCGAGATCGTCATCGGCACCGTCGAGCATGCTCATCGTCCCCGAGACATGAAAGCCGCCGATCGCGACGAGGATGCCGCGCTCGCGCAGCGGCCGGGCGAGGTCGAGCGCGCGGGGGAACTGGTTCGATTGCACGCCGACGAGCATCACCATGCCGGAGCCGGCGGCCCGGATGAGGCCGGCGAGGCGCTCCGGTCGGATGCGGGTATTGGTCTCGTCGAAGGTGTGGATCGTGATGTCGACGTCGGGGCCGAGCACCTGGCGTTCCGCGCAGTCCAGCGCGAGACCGTGGAGGACGGCGAGCGAGTTCGACGGGATGGCCGACCGGCGCCACTGGATGACGTAGCCGTCGTCGTCGTAGTGCGACGGCTTGACGAGCACGAGGCAGAACCGCTGCCGTGCTCCGGACGAGGAGTCGGAGACCGTAGCCATCTGGTCCTTTGGACGCGGATTATAACCGACCGGGGAGAGAATCCCTGCGGTCTCGGCGGGTCGAGCGGGCCGACGCTCGCGGCGCGGCCCACGGTGGCGGTGGCGCGCGCGATCCGCGGGGCTATAATCCGCGCGTGACGATTTCCGTCGATCCCATCACGGTCTCGGTGATCCAGCATCGCCTGCACGCCATCGTCGGCGAGATGGGCGAGGCGATGCTGCGGACGTCGTACTCGCAGATTCTCAACTCGTCCCGCGACTTTTCGACGGCGGTCTGCGACCCCGACGGGCGCCTCGTGGCCCAGGCCGAGCACGTGCCGATCCACGTCGGCGCGCTGCCGTGGGCCGTGCAGTCCGTGCGGTCGTTCTTCGGCGATTCCGTCAGGCCCGGCGACGTCTTCCTGCTGAACGACCCCTACCACGGCAACAACCACCTCCCGGACCTCACGGCCTTCGTGCCCGTCTTCGCCGACGGGCGCCTGCGCTTCTGGTCCGTCAATCGCTCGCACCAGTCGGACATCGGCGGGGCCACCCACGGCGCCTACAACCCGGGCGCGACGGAGATCTGGCAGGAGGGCCTGCGCATCACGCCGCTGCGTCTGTACGACGCGGGCGAGCTGCGCGAGGACGTGCTCCAGATGCTCGCCACCAACGTGCGGCACCCGCGCGATTTCCGGGGCGACCTCGCGGCGATGATCGGTTCCGCGCGGGTGGGGGAGCGGCGGGTGCAGGCGCTGCTCGCCGAGTACGGCGTGGAGCGGACGCTGGCCGGCGTCGGGGCCGTGCTGGACAGCGCCGAGCGCCGCACGCGGGCCTGTATCGCCGAGTGGAAGGACGGGGTCTATCGGGGCGAGGCGATCATCGACGACGACGGCCGCGGGACCCGCGACCTCTGGATCCGCGCCACCGTCACCAAGCGCGGCTCCGACCTCACCGTGGATCTCACCGACTGCCATCCCCAGGTGACGTCGTTCATCAACTCGTCGTACGCGAACATGCGCGCGGCGGTGGCGATGGCACTCGCGTACCTGATCGATCCCGACATCCCGAAGAACGACGGCACGTTCCGGCCGCTGACCGTGATCGCCCGCGAGGGGACCATCGTGTGGTCGAAGCCGCCGGCGCCCGTCACGCTTTGCACCAATTGCTGCGCGCAGGAGATCGGGGAAGCGATCATCAAAGCGCTCTCCCGCGTCTGCCCCGACCGCGCGATGGCGGGCTGGGGGCGGCGGTTCCGCATCGCCATCCAGGGCACGCACCCGCGCTCGGGACGGCCGTTCATCTGGCACATGTTTCAGGCGCGGCCGGGCGGCGGTGCCTCCTCGGCGGGCGACGGCTGGCCCGGCGCCGGCGAGTGGCAGGCGGCGGGCGGGATCAAGTTCGGCAGCATCGAGGTCACCGAGGCGCGATTCCCGCTCTTCTTCCGTCGCCACGAGTTCCGCCCGGACTCCGGCGGCGACGGGCGCTATCGCGGCGGCCCGGGCGGCGTGCTCGATTTCGTCGTGGAGACGGACGAGCCCGCGCGCGCCAACACCGCCGGCGACGGCGTGCGCCACGGCGCCTGCGGCATGGCCGGAGGCGCGGACGGGCAGCCGCATCGCTACCGGCTCCTGTCGAAGGGCAAGATCCGCGCGCTGAAGACGAAGGAAGTCGGCATCGTGGTCCAGCCCGGCGACGTGTTCCTCGTGGAATCGGGCGGGGGAGGCGGCTGGGGCTCCCCGCGCCAGCGGGCGTCCGAGCAGCGCGCGGCGGATGTCGAGAGCGGATTCGTGACGGATGGGCCCGCGGGCAGGGCGCATCGCGCTTCATCGTGAAGCGGGACAGCGAAGGCGACGGGTGAGCCCCTTTCGCATCGGCATCGACGTCGGCGGGACGTTCACCGATCTCGTCGCGGTGGACGGCGCGGGGCGCGTGACGTTCGCCAAGGCGCCGTCGACGCCGCGCGATCCGTCCCTCGGCGTGCTCGACGGTCTCGATCGGCTCGCGCGGGCGCTCGGGCTCGACCGCCGCGCGCTGCTGGAGCGAACTGAGCGGATCGTCCACGGCACCACGGTCGCCACCAACGCGCTCCTCGAGCGGAAGGGCGCGCGCGTGGGTCTGCTCACCACCGAGGGCCACCGCGATGTTCTCGAGATGCGCGAGGGACTCAAGGACGACCGGTACAACCTGCGCATGCCGCCGCCCGTGCCGCTGGTGCCGCGCGCGCGGCGTCTCGGCGTCCGCGAGCGCCTGCGCGCCGACGGCCGCGTGGAAATCCCGCTGGACCGCCGGTCGCTCGCGCGCGCCCTCGCCTCGTTGAAGGCGGCGGATGTGCAGGGTGTGGCCGTCTGCTACTTGCACGCCTACCGCGACCCGCGCCACGAGCGGCTCACGCGCGCCGCGCTCGCGAAGGCGCTCCCGCGCGTCCACGTCTCGCTGTCCTCCGAGGTGCTCCCGCAGATCAAGGAATACGAGCGTGTCTGCACGACGGTCGTCAACGCCTACGTGGGCCCGATCCTGTCCGATTATCTCGGCCGCCTCGGCCGGCGCCTCGGCGAGGCCGGATATCGCGGGCCCGTCCTCGTCATGCAGTCGCACGGCGGCGTCGCGCCGATCGCCGAGGCGGGCCGTCTCGCCGCGGGCGCCGTGCTGTCGGGCCCCGCGGGCGGCGTCGCGGCGAGCCGCTACTGCGCCGCGCTGCTGGGCGCGGGAGACCTGATCCCCTTCGACATGGGCGGGACGAGCACCGACATCTCACTCATCGCGGGCGGCGAGGCCGTGCTCGCGGTGGACCGCGCGGTCGGGGAGCACCGCGTCGCGCTGCCGAGCCTCGACATCGTTTCGCTCGGCGCCGGCGGCGGCTCGATCGGGTGGGTGGACTCGGGCGGCATCCTCCAGGTCGGCCCGCAGTCGGCCGGCGCCGATCCCGGACCAGCCTGCTACGGCCGTGGCGGCCCCGCGGCGACGGTGACCGACGCCAATCTCGTCCTCGGCTATCTCGATCCCGCGCGCTTCCTCGGTGGCGAGACGCGCCTCGACGTCGCCGCCGCCGAACGCACGCTCGACGATCTTGGCCGGCGCCTCGGCCTCGAGCGCGTGCGCGCCGCCTGGGGCGTCCACGAGGTCGTCAATACGCGGATGGCCGAGGGCGTGCGCCTGGTCTCCGTGCGCCGCGGCGTGGACCCGCGACGGTTCGCGCTGCTCGCCTTCGGCGGCGCCGCCGGTCTGCACATTACCGACGTCGCCCGGCGTCTCGAGATCCGCCGCGTCGTGCTGCCCCGCGCGGCCTCCGTGCTCTCGGCGTGGGGCATGCTCGCCACCGATCTGCGCTACGAGTTGGTGCGGAGCCACGTGGGCGATCTGCACGCGATCCGGCCCGCCACGCTGCGCCGGCTCTTCGCGCAGATGGAGGCGCAGGCGCGCCGGCGACTGGGGACGTTCGACGGCGAGGTGCGGATCCAGCGCGCGATGGACATGCGCTACGGCGAGCAGGTCTTCGAGATCACCGTGCCCCTCGACGGCGTCGACCTCGAGGCCGCCGATCCCCTGAAGGAGATCGTCGAGCGCTTCCACCGCCGCCACGAGGACCTCTACACCTATAGTCTACGTGACCAGGAGGTCGTGCTCGTCAACGCGCGCGTGGCGGCGGTCGGGACCCTGCCCGCGCTGCCCGAGGAGCCGGCGCTCCGCGAGCGACCGCCGGCCCCGCCGCGATCACGGCGTCGCGTCTACCTCGACGCCTGGCGCGAGGTGCCGGTCTACGACCTCGACGCTCTGGCGCCGGGCCAGGTGATCGACGGCCCCGCGGTGCTGGAAGCCGCGACGACGACCGCGCTGTTGCGCGCGGACGACCGCGCGACCGTCACTCCGCTCGGCTGGTTGGACGTCGCAGTCGGCTAGCAGGCTGCTCAAAAAGGTCCAGATGCGAGGCGGCGCCCGCCGGCCGCACGCGAGGCGTACTCTCTGTACGTTGAGCGTGCGGCCAAGGGCGCCAACGAAGCAGATGGGCCTTTTTCAGCAGCCAGCTGGGCTAGCCGGTCCACTCGAAGGCGGAGTAGTGTCCGTTGCGGCCGACGTTGCTCCAGTCGAAGCCGTGGTCCGTGTAGCGCGAGCGCGTGGCCCTCGCCGCGGCGAGGCGGCTCGACACGAAGTGCCTCACCTTGTCGAGCCAGACCTCCGAGCCGTCGCGTCCCTCGATTCCCTCGATCTCGACGTCGAGCACGCCCGGGATCCTCGCCGAGCGTTTCCGTCCCTGCTTGGCGAACTCGATGGGAACGACGCGCGCCGGCAGCCAGGTCGTGACGAGCCCGGCGATGTTTGCCATCACGCCCCCGGCGCGGCCCGCAAAGATCGCCTCCAGAGCGCGCCGCTGGTCGGCCGTGGCCCGCTCGTCGACGTAAACCCCGGCCGTCCAGTTGCCCTCGCCCATCGGACCCGGCGTGTGCACCACGAGGGCCGCGTGCGTCCCGTCGAGCGCGACGGCGCCGAACCGCCCGCTCTCGATCGCGAACACCACCGGCACGTCGCATGTGCCCTCGGTCGGCCGCGCCATGGCCCCCCCGCGGGCGTTGCGGGGCCCGAGCAGGCACGGACACAGGACCTCGCAGTTGCAGTTCTCGAGATACTCGCCCTTGATCTGCCACGGCTCCGCCATGATGGGTCCCTCCCCCTGTCGACCGTCGCGGGGATCGTACCACCATGGCCTGTCGGAGTATCGAGGAGCGCCACGGCTTGGCCGTACACGACGGTCGCGGAGCTGATGGACGACGCCAAGACCGGCGCCTGGAACATCACACCGTCTTGACACCGCCCTCATCCCCGCGGTAGTGCTGCCCGTGTCATGGTAGCGACGGTCTTCGGGGCCTTCCTGGCGACGGCGCGGGCCGCGCCCGACAACGTGTTCCTCTGCGCGCCGCCGGCCGCCGGGCGCGCCTACCATCCCGACGGCGTCGAGTTCACCTACGGGCAGACGCGCGAAGCGGTGCTGGCGCTGCGCGAGGTCTACGCCGCCGCGGGCTACGGTCACGGCCATCGCGTGGCGCTGCTGCTCGAGAACCGTCCCGAGTTCTTCTTCCACTATCTGGCGCTCAACGCGCTCGGTGCCGGCATCGTGCCGATCAATCCGGACTATCGTCACGACGAGTTGCTCTATCAGATGGAACACTCCGAGACCGATCTCGCCGTCGTCATCGCGAGCCGGGTGGGGGATCTGGAGGCGGTCGCGCGCGCGCGCGCCAAGCCGCTGCCCGTTGTGAGCGCGGAGCATCTGCCGGCGGCGCTGCCGACACCAGGGCTTGCGCCGCGCCGGGGCGCGCCCGGGCTCGACACCGAGACGAGCCTGCTCTACACGTCGGGGACGACGGGGCGGCCAAAGGGCTGCATCCTGACGAACTTCTACTATCTCAACGCGGGCGCCTGGTGCCGCGACCTCGGCGGTCTCGTGCGGTTCGAGCACGGGCGCGAGCGCATCCTCAACCCGCTCCCGCTCTTCCACATGAACGCCCAGGCGGTGACGGCGATGGCCGCGATCCTCACCGCCAACTGTCTCGCCCAGCCCGAGCGTTTCAGCCCGACCCGCTGGTGGAAGGACGTGGTGAACTCGAGGGCGACGATCATCCACTACCTCGGCGTGATGCCGCCGCTCCTGCTCAATCAGCCGCCGATGCCCGAGGAGGGCCTGCACCGCGTGAAGTTCGGCCTCGGCGCCGGCGTCGAGCCCGAGCTGCACCCGGCGTTCGAGCGACGCTTCGGCTTCCCGCTGATCGAGGTGTGGGGGATGACCGAGACCGGCCGCGTCTACGCCGACAGCCACGAGCCACGGCAGATCACGACGCGCGCGTTCGGCCGGCCGTTCGGAGGCCTTGAAGCCAGGGTGGTGGACGACAAGGACCGCGAGCTCCCGCGCGGGACCGAAGGCGAGCTGCTCGTGCGTTGGGGCGGCCCTGAAGGTCCGCGTCACGGCTTCTTCGCCGGCTATCTGAAGAGCACGGAGGCGACCGACGAGGCGTGGAGCGGCGGCTGGTTCCATACCGGCGATGTCGTCCGCCAGGCCGACGACGGCATGCTCTTCTTCGTCGACCGCAAGAAGAACATCATCCGTCGCTCCGGCGAGAACATCGCCGCCGCCGAGGTCGAGGCGTGCCTGCAGGCCCATGAGGCGGTCGCCCAGGTGGCCGTGCTCGCCGTCCCTGACGAGCTGCGTGAGGAAGAGGTGATGGCCTGCATCGTGCCGATGGCGGGCATCGTCGGCGATCGCCCGCTGGCGTTGCAGCTCCACGATTGGTGTCTCGCGCGTCTGGCCTACTTCAAGGCGCCGGGCTGGGTGCTGTTCGTGGAGACGCTGCCGACGACCGGCACACAGAAGGTGCAGAAGACTCAGATTTTCCCGAGCGGGGAGGATCCGCGGCGGCGTCCAGGCGCGCTCGACCTGAGAGAGAGGAAGAAGAGGCGATAAGACTGATGGGAAAGACTAAATTCGACTTCTCGGGGCAGGTGGCCGTGGTGACCGGCGGCGCGCGCGGCATCGGCAAGGGCTCGGCCGAGGCGTTCGCGGAGGCGGGCGCGCGCGTCTACGTCGTGGACCTGGACGTGGCGGGCGGTGAGGCGGTGGCGCGTGACGTCCGGGAGCGGGGCGGCATCGCGTCCTTCCTCGCGTGCGACGTGACGAATTCCGGGCGGGTGACGGCCGTGTTCGAGCAGATCCTCGCGGAGGCGGGGCGGCTCGACGTCCTGGTGAACAGCGCCGGCGGCTTCTGGAAACAGCTCTCGGTCGAAGAGACCCCCGAGGACGAGTGGGACAAGGTGATCGACTTGAACCTGAAATCCATCTTCCTGTGCGCGAAGGCCGCGATTCCCACCTTCAAGCGCCAGGGGAGCGGGCGCATCATCAACATCGGCTCCATGGCGGGCGTCAGCGCTCAGACGCGCTCGTCGCCTCCGTACTCCGCCGCCAAGGCCGGGGTGCATTCGCTCACGCGCGTGCTCGCCTTCGAGCTGGGCCAGCACGGTGTTACCGCCAACGCCCTCGCCCCCGGCACGACCGCCACCGAGCGCGTGGTCGCCGTCCGCAGCCAGGAGCAACGCGACATGATCGGCAAGACCACGCTCGTCGGCCGCATTGCCGAAGTCTCGGACATGGTCGGCTGGGTGTTGTTCCTCGCCTCTCCGGAAGCCGGCTACCTGACCGGCCAGACTATCTCGGTCAATGGTGGGCGGCTGATGGTGTGAGGCGCGGAACGCGATGGCCAAGGCGCGGGTGAATGGGATCGAGATCGACGACGAGGTCAGCGGCCGAGGCCGCCGACCGCAACCAGTGTGACGACGGAGGAGGAGCGCGCATGAACATGAACACGCTGACGTGGCTCGGCGGATTGCTCGTCTCGGTGGCCCTGGTGTCGGGCGGCGCGGCGCTGGCCCCGGCGCCGGTCGCGGCGCAGGCCAAGCCCGTGGTGTGGAACCTGCCCCACGTGGCGGCGCCGACGTACTACCACATCGTCAACTACACGGCGTTCGCCAACAAGGTGAAGGAGAAGTCGCAGGGCCGGATGGAGATCCGCGTCCATCCGGCTTCGTCGCTCTATCCCTCGCACGAGCTGATCCCGGCCCTCGTCGAGGGACGGGCGGAGATCGGCCCGGTGGTCTCCGGGTACCTCACGGACCTCCTGCTGGAGATCGGGCCGCTCGACCTGCCGTTCATGACCGGCGGCCTCGAGGAGCACCGCAAGGCGGCGCAGGCGCTGCGCCCCTTCTTCACCGGGACAAGGAGTGGGAGGACGCCACCGCCTGGGACGCCCGCGCCCGGCAACGGGTCGCGGAGCTCGGCATGACGGTGGTCGACCCGCCCAAGGAGGAGCTCGACAAGGCGCGCAAGCTGGCCCGAAGCGGTTGGGACATCTGGCTCTCGCGCACCGGCGCCGACGGCAAGCGCGGCATGGACCTCGCCCTCAAAGCCCTCGGCCGTTGATCCCCACACCCGGAGGAATCATGAAACGAGCACTGTCGTACCTCGCGGTCACCCTGTTCCTGTTCGCGCTCGTCGCCGCCGGCGCCGATCGACCAGCCCCGGCGGGCGCGCAGGCCAAGCCCATCGTGTGGAATTTACCAACGGTGGCGGCCCCGACCTACTTCCACACCGTGAACTACACCGCGTTCGGCGCCAAGGTGAAGGACAAGTCGGGCGGGCGAATGGAGATCCGCATCCACCCCGCCTCTTCGCTCTACCCCGGACCCGAGCTGATCCCCGCCGTCCTCGACGGGCGCACGGAGGTCGGGACCGTCCTGGCGTCGTACCTCACCGACGTCCTCCTCGAGATGGGCCCGCTCGAGCTGCCCTTCATGACCGGGAGCATCGAGGAGCACAAGAAGGCGGCCTTGCAGCTCCGGCCGTTCTACACGGAGATGCTGGCCAAGAAGGGTCTCAAGCTCCTGTCCATCCACACCTGGCCGTCGCAGCAGATCTTCTCGACCGTGCCCATCCGCACCGTCGCCGACTGGAAGGGCAAGAAGATCCGCGTGTACGGCGCCGACTCCGCCAACATCGCGCGCCTGCTCGGCGCCGCGCCCGTCAACATCGCGTTCGGCGAGGTGTACTCCGCGCTCGAGAAGAAGACGGTGGACGGCGCCATGACCTCGGCCACCAACGCCGAGCCGATGAAGTTCTTCGAGGTGGCGAAGTACCTCGA
>JBGPYK010000483.1:0-2886 GCA_041493245.1 Methylomirabilia bacterium
CCCGCGAGGATGTCGACGTTGTCCTGGGTGAGCAGCTCCTGGACCGCGATCTTGGCGTTGGCGCCGCCGGGATCCTTCACGTCGCGCTTGACCAGCGTGATCTTGTAGGGCTTCACCTTGTCGGCATTGAGCTTGAGATAAAGCTCCATGCCACGGTCTACGAGCTGAGCGAACTCGGCGCCGATGCCGGTGTAGGGCAGGTTGACGCCCACCTTCACCTCTTGGGCCTGGGCCGAGCCGGTGGTCAGGGCAAGCGCCGCACATACGACGATGATCCGTTTCAACATTGACGTTCCCCCTTTGAGGACCCGAATCGGGACTGTCGGCAAGCCGCGGCTCCGCTGGCAACCTCGTCCTCGCCCTTGGTCACGCCCGCTCCCGCGAGTCGCCCGCGCCGTGCACGCTATACCAGCCGGCCGACGGAGGCAAGATGGGAGCCGGCGCGCGCGTCGCTCGTTCATGAATCCCAGTTACAGGAAGCGGAGGACGTTCTCGACGGCGACCATGGTCCGAGGACTGAGCTGTCCCCAGCGCGAATGCAGCCGGTCGGTGGAGATCGACCGAACGCCCTCGCAGAGAAGTCGGTCAGCCACACCTCACCTCGGTTGGGAGCGACCATGTCAGCGTCGGCGACCATGTCCCCGGCGGCTCGGGCCGGCCTTGTCCGCCCGTGTCTTGACCGTCTCGGCCGGCAGTCCGTCCAGGAGGGTGCCGTCCCAGGCCACCCGCTCCTCCGCCACCCTCGCCCAAGCGGCAGCATCCTCGCGCAGGGTGGCATAGCGGGCGTTGACCGCTTTGAGGAATCGCTCCCTCCGGTAGGCCTCGAGCGCCGTCGCGATGATGATCTGCATCGGCCGCCCTTCGGCGGCAGCGAGGTGCCGGAGCAGCGTTCGCGTCGACTTGGTAACCCGGACCGTCGTCTGTCCCATGATGTGATCTTTCTGTCTACATCTTAGGCTACACGGGGACCTACCGACGCAAGCTAGCCCGGCGCCAGGGCCTGCATCGCTGACCGTATCGTAGTACCGCGCGCTTGTGCGCGGGGTCAGGCTCGTTCGACTGAAGCAACAGGAACGCGGTGTCGACCCCGGCGTCGAGGTACCGGCGGACGCGTGTGCGGATCGTCTCCACGGGGCCGCGGAGCAGCAGGTCGTCCAACACGTGCTCGGGGATCGCCGCCACCGCGCCCTGGCGATCGCCCCGGCCCCACGCCTCCCACATCGGCGCGAGGACCGGCGTGCGGCCCAGCCACTCGTGGAATGCGCGGTAGACGGGGACGTTCAGGTAGGCCGCGACGTAGCGGCGGGCCACCGTGTCGTCCTCGTCGAGGTGGACGAAGAGCCGGCACGTGACCTCGATCGCGTCGGGGTCACGCCCGGCCTTCTTCGCAGCGTCGCGTACAACGCCGACGCAGCGCGGGACATCCTCCGGCGCCAGCCAGTTCAGGATCACGCCATCGCCGACCTCGCCGGCCACGCCGAGCATGCCGGGGCGCAGCGCGGCGACGTAAATCGGCACCGGACGCGCGGGAGGCCGGGAGAGGCGGAAGCCGTCGATCGCGAAGGTCTCGCCGCGGAACACGACGCGCTCGCCCGCGAGCGCCTGGCGAAGGAACTGCGCCGTTTCCCTGACGCGCGTCGCCGGCTTCTGGAAAATCCCGCCGTTCCAGGACTCGACGATGACGTTGGAGCCGGCGCCGATGCCGAGGATGAAGCGCCCCGGCGCGATTTCGGCGAGGCCGGCGGCGGACTGCGCGAGCGTGGCCGGCCCACGCGTGTAGACGTTGACGATCGCGGTGCCAAGCCGCATCTGCGTGGCGAGTCCGGCGACGGCGAGCGGGCTGAAGGCGTCGAGCCCGTCGGCCTCAAACGACCACGCGTCGCGATAGCCCAGGCGCTCGGCCTCGCGCGCGAGGTCCGTGTGCTCCTCCAGCGTGAACCCATCGACCGGTACCGTCAGCCCGACACGCTTGTCCACCGAGCCACCTCTTTCCTGCCGGGCCGATGAAAAAGGGGCCGAGAGTGGAGTTCGTGTCGCCTCGTCAAGGATAGTGCGCGGCCCGTGCATGGCCCCGGAGGTCCTCGAGTGCACCGCCACTAGTCGCGCCGTTGATCGAGGATCATGAATATGACGCCGACACCGCCTTCGATTTCATCAACGCTACCGTGGACTTGGAACTCCGGCGCCATTTGCCGCTGTGCGGCAGCAACAACACCAGTCAGCATCTGAGCCGTCAGCCTCGGTTTGCGGTTGGGCCGGTAGCCCACTGCAACTTGGATGAAAATCGGCTTACTGTCGCCCTTCGAGTAGTCGAGGCGAACCGTAAGAAGGTCACCATCCGCAGTCGTCGTCGTCATTCCCGGAATAATCGGATCACCACCGGTCGCTCTAGCGGCCCCGGCAGCAACGGCGGCCTTCACATTCTCGACCCACTGCTGCTTCGTTAGACCGAAGAGCCGGATCGCATCCGCCTTCGAGAGAATCTCGCTTTCGGCACCGCTCCCTTGCTGTGCACTGCTCGGGGTTAGACCGAGTGCGGTGACGAAGGTGATGATGGCAGCGACGAGGCGCCGCCACACCCTCAACGTAAACCGCCTTGGCGATGGATAAGACAAGCGCAGGTCAAATTGAACCAGCCAGAGATCTTGCCTCTCCAACCTTTCGTGGACACGTCACACCTCCGTGTCTCCGGGCAGGGGCACGGTCAAGCTCAACATTTTCGCCGACAACTGAGCGACGCCCCTACTTACCGGCCGCCCTGGCGGTCTGAGTCAATGTGAGGACCTGAGCCGACGACGTTAGAGCTTCAGAGGCGCTCCCGAAAAGAGACATGAGCAAGAAGGGTGATGAAAAGTGTGGTGAACGACAAACCGAAGAACGCAGTGA
>JBGPYK010000338.1:0-3876 GCA_041493245.1 Methylomirabilia bacterium
ATGATGAGACCCAGGAGCATCGCCTCGAGCAGGTAGAGCAGGTTGTTCCACGTGCCCACGGCGACGACGCCGACGCCGACGGCGGCCAACAGGCACCACCATCCCTCGCGCGTCGGCCGCAGCGTGCGGGGCGGCGAGAAGTGGCGCGACCAGTTGGTCATTTAACGTCGGGGGGAGCGACCGCCGCTCCTCCCCGACACCCCCCACCGGCTTGCGCTGCAGCGTCGGGGGGAGCGACCGCCGGATCGGTCGCCTGAAGGGGGCAACGCCCCCCTCGCACTCCCCCGGCCCGACACCCCCCACCGGGCTTGCGCTGCGGCGATTCGTTCACGAGTTTCGGTCCATCGGCGTTCACCGCGGCACCGGGACGTCGTTCAGGATGGCGCGGACGATGGCCTCGCCGTCGAGACCCGGCGCGTCGCCGTGACCGCCACCGTTCTTCGGAATCACGCGGTGGGCGAGCGCGGCCACGGCCAATCCCTTGACGTCGTCGGGAACGAGGTAATCCCGGCCGTCGACCAGGGCGGCGGCCTGGGCGGCGCGCAGCAGGGCCAGCGAGCCGCGCGGGCTGACGCCGAGGCTCAGCAGCGGCGAGGTGCGCGTCGCGGAGACGACGGCCATGAGGTAGTCGAGAACGGAGTCCTCGGCGCGCACCCGCTCGACCTCGGCCTGGAGCGCCAGCACCTCCGTGTCGCCCAGCACCGCGGCCAGGCTCTCGGGGAGCGCCGCCGCGCCGCGCAGAATGGCCTTCTCGTCGGGCGCACCGGGATAGCCGATCCGGATCCGCAACAAGAATCGGTCGAGCTGGGACTCGGGCAGTGGGTACGTGCCTTCGTACTCGCGCGGGTTCTGCGTGGCGAGGACCATGAACGGCGCGGGCAGTGGGTAGGTCGAATGGTCCAGCGACACCCGCGCCTCGTTCATGGCCTCGAGCAGGCTCGACTGCGTCTTCGGCGTGGTGCGGTTGATCTCATCGGCGAGCACGATGTTGGCGAAGAGCGGCCCGGGCTTGAACACGAACTCGCCGACCTCGGGCTCCCAGATCGACACGCCCAGGATGTCCGACGGCAGCATGTCGGAGGTGAACTGGATGCGCTGGAACTTGCCCCCGATGGAGCGCGCCAGCGCCGCGGCCAGCGTGGTCTTGCCCACGCCGGGCACGTCCTCGATGAGGAGGTGGCCGCGGGCGAGCAGGCCCACCACGGCCAGGCGCACGGCCTCGGGCTTGCCGATCACGCAGCGGCCGACGTTGTCCTCGAGCCGCCGAACGAGCGCCGGTTCAGTCGCCATGGATGACTGCCATACTACCTGCCCCGAGCCGGAAAACGTACGCCGGGTCTGAGACCCGGGCGCAGCTCAGCAGCAGTCGCCCGAGGCGCCCGCGATCTTGCGCGCCTCGACCAGCTCGAGCCGCGTGTCGTCCGGCCCCTGCAGGAAGGCGATGCGGGCACCGTTGGGAACCTGCGTGGGCCCATCCAGCAGCCGCGCCCCGAGCCCGGTCAGCCGCGCGATGTCGGCGTCGAGGTCGACGGAGTCGAAGCCGAAGTGCTCGAGGCCCCAGTGCGCGCTCGCGTCGCCGGGGTTCATCCGCTCGTTCGTGCGCGCACCCGAGATGTTGACGTTGATGCCCCCGTCGGCGCTGGCGCACCGGACGAACCGGTCGCCGAACACCCGCACGGTGTCGCTCGTGATCTCGAAGCCGAACGCGGTGACGTACCACTCCGCCGTCTTCCGCGGGTCCGGCGCCTTCAGGTGGATGTGGTTGATGCGGTAGCCCATGGGCTCTCCTCCTCGGGATGTCTTGGCTCAGCTTGGCACCGCTCCGCATGGTACCTTGACTCGCGGGCCAGGCGCGCCCCGGTCCACCGCTGCGGGAGGAGGAGCGGCTCACCCGATGGACTTCGAGTACACGCCCGAACAGCAGGCGTTCCGCCGCGAGCTCCGCGGGTGGCTGGCGGCCCACCTCCCGCCCGAGCTTTGCCTCGACGATCCCGCCGACGACCGCGTCGCCTCCGACCGGGAGACGTTCGAGCGGCGGCGCGCGTGGCAGAAGACCATCCCCATGTCAGCCGGTCGAGAACCAGTAGATGGCCACACCGAGGACAATAGCGATCCACCAGAGGGTGAGGAGCGTCCGCATCCACGCTTTGTAGTTCTGAAAGCGCAGACGCGCGGGGACGAGCGGGGTGCCGGCGACGAGCAACACCCAGGCGCCCACCAGCATCGCCGTCGTGCCGGCCGCGACGTGGGCGGTCACGGCGATGGTCACGCGGTTGACGACGCCCCGGCCGAGGGCATCGGCGTGGATGGCGTGGAAGGCTGGGATCATCCAGAGGATCGTCATCACGAGCGCGAGCAGAAAGGCCGTGCTCTGGCAGATCCCGTGGCCGCGGTACCGTCCGCGCCGGGCCAGGCCCATGCCGACCAGGAGCAGCACGCCGACGCCGACCTGGAGCACGATGTTGAGATCGGCGCCGAAGGGCGCGCCCCGTCCGAGGAACCCGTCGGTGAACATCGAGATTTAGCCCTCCGGCTTCACTGGCGGAACACGCCGTTCTGCACGAGGAGGAGTATGAGCCATGCCAGTTGGCCGGCGACGAAGACGGCCAACCCCTGCTCGCGGCCACGCTCCACGCGCGTCCGGTAGTGCCAGAATCCCACAACCACCGCGAGCAGGACGAACACGTACGAGTTGTAGGCCGTGAGCGCGCCGTAGTGGTGCGCGAGCCCGGCGGCAAAGGTCCACAGCACGTACGCGGCCAGCCAGTGGGCGATGACGGAGACCAGGATCGAAGCGCGGGACTCCGAGCGCCCGAGGAAACGCGCCACCAGCACCGTGGCCGCCCCCAGGGCGAGGATCACCAGCAGCGCGAGCAGCGCCCAGCGCGTCACGTCCGCAGCTTAACATATTGACGATACAGGCGATTTTCGACTATGATTATGGGATGTCTGGGCGGGCCAGTCGGTGATCCGGAGTATGACGGGGTTCGGCCGGGCGGAGGTCGCCGGCGAGACGCTGGTGGTGACCGTCGAGGCCCGATCCGTCAACCATCGCCACCTCGACATCGGCGTGCGCCTGTCGAACGCGCTGGCCGGTCTCGACATCGACGTCCGCCGCGTCGTTCAGGGACGGCTGGAGCGCGGCCGTGTCGACGTAAGCGTGCAGGTGGCGCCGCTCTCCACCCAGTCCTCACGCACGGTGCGGGTCGATACGGCGCTCGCGCGCCACTATGTCGAGGAGGCACGCGCGCTCGCGGGCGCATTGGGCCTGACGGGCGACGTGCCGCTGGGCTGGATCCTCGAGCGCCCGGGCGTCCTCGAGCTGACCGACGCCCCGCCCGCGGAGGTGGCGACCGTGTGGCCCCTCGTGGCCGATGTGCTCGGGCGCGCGCTCGATGAGTTGGTGACCCGCCGGACCACCGAGGGGACCGCACTCGCGTCCGAGCTGCGGGCGCTCGGGAGCGCCCTCGCCACCGCCGTCGACCAGATGGCCGCGCGGGCGCCGGTGGCCGCAGCGCGCCGCGAGGAGCGGCTCCGTGAGCGCCTGACGGCACTGCTCGCGGGGACGCCCATCGACGAGAGCCGGATCGCGACCGAGGTTGCCGTGTGGGCGACCAAGACCGACGTGGCTGAAGAGCTGGCGCGGCTGCGTGTCCATCTCGAGGAGTTCGGTCTCATGCTCGACAAAGGCGGGTCGGTCGGTCGTCAGTTCGACTTCCTGATCCAGGAGATGAACCGGGAAGTGAACACGGTCGGATCCAAGGCCGACGACCTCGAGCTGAGCCAGGCGGCGCTCGGCGCCAAGGGCCTGCTCGAGAAGATCCGCGAGCAGGTCCAGAACCTTGAATAGCACGGAGGCACCGTGGCGAGCCGAGC
>JBGPYK010000364.1:0-3711 GCA_041493245.1 Methylomirabilia bacterium
CGAGGACGGCTTCAAGCGGCAGCCCGTGGGGCTCGGGCCCTATCGGTTCGTGCGCATGGACCCCGGCCTGGAGCTGGTGCTCGAGGCGAACGACCAGTACTGGCGGAAGAAGCCCTCGATCAAGCGCATCGTCATCAAGGGTGTTCCCGACCGCACGACGCGTCTGGCCATGCTGAAGACCGGCGAAGCGGACATCGGCTATCTGATGGTCGGGGTCGAGGCGGCGACGATCAAGGCGGACCCCAAGCTGCGCCTCGCCCAGGTTATCCCGACCGCCACCTGGTGGGTGGAGTTCCCCGAGCAGTGGAAGCCCAAATCGCCCTGGCACGACCGCCGCGTGCGGCTGGCGGCGAACCTGGCCATCGACAAGCAGGGCATCAACGAAGCAGAGCGCCTGGGCTATTCGCGTCTGACGGGATCGATCATCCCGAGCGTCATCGAGTTTGCCCTGCGCATCGAGCCCTACCCCTACGACATTCCGCGCGCGAAGCGCCTGCTCGCCGAGGCCGGCTATCCCAACGGTTTCGACGCCGGCGACCTGACCCCGCTCCCTCCGTTCACCACCATGGGGGAGGCTCTCGCCAACAGCCTGGCCGGAGCGGGCATCCGCACGCGAGTGCGGATGATGGAGCGGGCGACGTTCCTCGAGTCCTGGCGGAACAAGAAGCTGCAAGGGCTCATCGCCAATGCCACGGCGGCCCAGGGCAACGCCGCCTCCCGTCTCGAGGCGTTCGTGGTCAGCGGCTCGGCGTACGTCTACGGCGGCTATCCGGACCTCGACGACCTGTTCGTGCAGCAGGCGCAGGAGCGCGACCGCAAGAAGCGGGAGGCGCTCCTGCATCAGATGCAGCGGCTGATCCACGAGCGCGTCATGCACGCCCCGATCTTCGAGCCGGCGACGCTGCACGGCGTGGGCCCGCGCGTCGAGGAGCCCGCCATCGGGCTGAGCCCGCTCCTCTACATGGCCGCGCCCTACGAGGAAATGCGTCTCAAGAAACGCTGAGCAGGCTGGCTACCCCCCGGGCAACATCGCGCTCGGTGAGCTCTGGGGGCCGATGCGGGAAGAGACGACTTCGTGGCTCTCTCGCCTCACCCTCGGCCACCCGAGCCCGCACGCCACCGCCGCCGAGGCCCACAACCGCCTCATGATCACCAAGGCCCTGGATCTCTCCGCGCGTCGCAAGCGGCCGATCCCGCTGCCCATCGCTCCGGAGGACGAAGACGGCTGACGCTGCTCAGCCCTTCGAGCGAGCAGCACGACGTCATTGCCGTCATCCCGGCAGCTTCCAGCCGAGCCACGCGCAGAGGGCGGTTTGTCGGCTTGTTGTTCTTCCAGATGTGGATCTGAGCGTCGACGATCAGCATGCTGTGCTCCCTACCTTTCTGTCTGCGTGCAGGTTCGGCGAATTTCGCGGTCACAGGGGGGACCGCTGCCGCCATCGGTGGAGAGCATAGTGGGAACGCGGAACGAGGGCAAGCGTCACCCGGTCAATGCAGGGTGAATCCGCGAGGCGCCAAGCAGCCTCGGGGAGGCCGGCGCTAGTCCCTGATGATCGCGACCTTTTCCGCGATGCGCTCGAAGAAGTAGCCGGAGCCGCCTTCGCTGACGAGCTGGAGCAATGCGGCCCCGTCGCGGACGCGGATCCCTCCCAGGACGTGGACGCCGCGCTCGAAGAAGGGCGGCGGCCACGGCGAGGCGGTGGGGCCAGCGAGCACGACGCGCCGGGCCGAGCGGGCGGCGTCGAGGAGGGGGTCGAGCCCGCCCTCCACGAGCGCGGAACCGGTGATCACCACGACGTTGGCGTCGGCCACCGTCTCGACGGCGGCGGCGGGTGCCCGCCACATCGGCTGCTCGTCGGCCTTGAGCGCGGCGCCGTGCTTGTCGATGATCGCGAGCGCCGCCACGCGACCCTTGAGCGCTTTGATGAAGGGCGGGAAGGCACCGACCATCGCCACGCGGTCCTCGGCGCGGACGCCGGCGGCCTCGAGCGCGTCCACGCCGGCGAGGAGCCGGCCGCCCGGCACGCCGTGGGCGTCGAGCGCTCGCGCGGAGAGCGCGTTGAGGACGGCCACGCCGACGGCGCGGCGGAGCGGCGAGGCCGACAGCGCCTCGCCCGCCAACTGCCACGCGGGCTGCCCGCCGAGACGGCCTGACGCCGGCGCGGCCGCTGCGGACCGCGGGCAGCACACCGTGTCGGCCAGGTCTCGGGGCGTGAAGGCGACGCCCGTTTCACCGCTCGCCAGCCGGGCGGCGGTGTAGAAGACGCCGATCCGCACCTCGGCGACGACAGAGGCGTCCGCATCCAGCACCCGGCGGAGATCGCCGAGCCAGGCCTCGATGACGTCCATGGCGTTCCCCTCTCAGCCGGCGGCGCGCGCGGCCGCGACGATCCGTTGCTCGCCGAGCGTGGCGCCGAAGCCTTCGACTACCGCCTCAGCGTAGCTCATTGACGCCCCGTGTCCCAGCTCGCTCTCTACCGCCGCGAAAGCGCTCTCCAGCGAGCGCTGCTCGTCGTCGGCAAGGAGGGCTTCGGCTAGGGGGAAGAGCACGCCGTTCTCCTTGTCGATGTGCGCCCGTAGGAGCGCGACGTACTCGCGGGCCTTGGCCGCCCGCGTGGCCCCGCGTGATTCCGCCATCGCGCGGACGAGCGCGCGCCCCTGCTCGTGCTCCTCCAGCATGACGTTGATCGGTCCGCCCTCGGACGGCACGCCCGCCTTGATCATCACGGGGAAGAGCAGGTCCTCCTCCTTGGCGTGGTGGTTGCGGTCGGCGAACGCGCGCAGCCAGCTGAGCACCTCCTCCCACCAGCCATCGGGCGGGGCGGCGCCGCCCTCGAGCCGGCCCGCCGCGGCCTCGAGGAGATCGAGGCCGCGGAGGATGATCGCGTGCTCGTCGCGCAGGACGTCGGTCGGCGTCTTCATCGCGCCCGCCGTCACAGCTTGAACAGCTCGCGGGCGTTGTCGCGGATGAGCTTCTGCATGTCCTCCTCCTTGAGGATTCAGCGGTCCCGCCAGACGGGCTTGCGCTTCTCCATGAAGGCGCGCAGGCCCTCCTCGGCGTCCGCGGTCGTCATGAGGTCGTGGTGGTACAGGTCCTCGAGCACGCCGAGCCCCTCGTCGAAGGGCAGGCGGTAGGTCTCGCGCAGGGCGCGCTTGGTGAGGCGCAGCACGACGGAGCTCGCCGCGCGGAAGCGTCCCACCTCCGTGTCCACCGCCTCCGCGAGCGTGCCCGCCGGCACCACGCGGTCCACGAGCCCGATGCGCTCGGCCTCGGCGGCGCCGATCACCTCGCCCGTGAGGAGCAGGCGGAGCGCGCGCGCGGGACCGATCCGCAGCGGGTAGTGCAGGACGGCGATCGGCGGGAACACGCCGACCTTGATCTCGGGCTGGCCGAAGGTCGCCGTCTCGTCCGCGACGACGAGATCGCAGAACGTCGCCAGCTCGGCGCCGCCGCCGAGTGCCGCGCCCTGCACGGCCGCGATGGTCGGATACTCCAGCGCGCGCAGGGAGCGGAAGACCAGGTGAAAGGCCTCGAGCATCGGCTTGGCCCGGTCGCCGAGGTGGTCCTCGACGGCCACCCCGGCGCAGAAGGATTTGCCCTCGCCGGCGAGGACGAGCACCTTGAGACTCGACTGCTCGGCGGCGAGGGCCAGCGCCGCGCTGACCTCCTGCATCATCTCGATGGTGAGGATGTTCAGCGGCGGGCGCGCC
>JBGPYK010000599.1:0-2173 GCA_041493245.1 Methylomirabilia bacterium
AACTTTCGACGTGCCGCCACCTATGTGGACAAGATCCTCAAGGGCGCCAAGCCCGGCGACCTCCCCGTCGAACAACCCACGAAGTTCGAGCTGATCATCAACCTCAAGACCGCGAAGGTGCTCGGGTTGATCATCCCGCCGTCAGTGCTGGTCCGGGCGGATGAGGTCTTGCAGTGACTGGACAAATGTAACAAGTCGGGGCGCGGCCCTCAGCCCTCGGCGGGGATGAGGAGGACGCGGGTCCGGCGAATGCTCATCCCCTCGGCGCCTTCTTGATCGGGTCGCGCCACGACGACGCGCACCCCGTGGCGGGCGGTCACGAGCACGAGATCGGCGTCGCGCCGGTGGACGAACCAGGCGCGGTCGCCGGGCCGGAGTCGACGGCTGACGAGCAGGCTCACCGTGGCTGATACCGGCCGCCACGTCCTGCGAATTCCGGGAATCGACGCGGCGAGGAGGAGGATCCCCGCCGCGAGGATCATCGTCGCCCCCACGGCAATCGCGGGGAGGAGAACGCTCACCCCGAGCCAGACGCCGAGCCACGCGAAGAGCGCGTCCACCCAGCGGAGCCAGCGTGTCCGCGACGTCCAGCGGTCGACGTAGCCCGGCAACGGCCTCATCGGAGTCGTCACGCGGCCATGACTCCCGGGTCGCCTATTTCACGAAGACCCACGTGGGCTGCAGGAGCGGGAACGCGATCAGGCCGATGAGGGCGGTCGCGGCAACGAGCATCGGGTTGCTGACTTTCCAGCGGAACAGGACGACGAGGCTGACGATCGCCACCAGCGCCGTGAGCCAGTCGCCGATGGCGATCTTGCCCAGGAGCACACAGGCGCCGAGGATCGTTCCGATGGCGGCTGCGTAGGCGCCCTTGATGAAGCCCTGCACGTTCGGATTCGTCCGATACCGGACGAGGAGGGGGGCCACGATGAGCACGAGCAGAAACGAAGGCAGGAAGATCCCGACCGTGGCGACGACCGCACCCCAGAACCCCGCGACGAGGTAGCCCACGAAGGTGGCCGTGATGACGACGGGGCCGGGGCTGATCATGCCCATCGCCACGGCCACGAGGAACTCCCGCTCGTTGAGCCAGCCCGTCTGCTGTACGAGGCCCTTCTCGAGGAAGGGGACGATCACGAGCCCGCTCCCGAAGGTGAGGGAGCCCGCCTTGAGGAAGAAGGTGAGCAGCTTGCCAAGCGTTGGTCCGAGCGCGCCCGGCGTCGCTAACGCGGCCAGGGGCGCCAGGGCCATCAGCGAGGTCGACCTCGTCGTCCGCGCGCGGAAGAGTGACCCGTAGTAGGCGACTCCGACGACACCCGACACGATGAACATCAGCGCGACCTCGGCCTGGACCGCGACCGTCACCGCGAAACATCCCGCCGCGATCACCCACTGGACCCAGTCGTCCATGCCGAGCTTGGCCAGCCGGTAGCACGAGTGCAGGATCAACGCGATCACGGCCGGGCTCACGCCGTAGAAGATCGCGGTGACCAGGGAGAGACCCCCGAAGTGGACGTAGAGCGCGCCCATCACGACGACGATGATGAAGTTGGGCAGGATGAAGGCCCACCCCCCGGCCCAGGCGCCCCAGAACCCGCCGCGCAGGTAGGAGATAAGGATCCCGACCTGGATCGCGAGGGGGCCGGGCAGGGACTGACACACGGCCAGCCCCTCGCGCATCTCCTCCTTCGTCAGCCACTTCCGCTCCTGGACCAGCTCGCGCTCCATCTGGCCCACCAGCGCCACCGGACCGCCGAAGCCGAGGGCGCCGAGCTTGAGGTAGTAGAGAACCAGATCACGGATCGGTACGCGCTGGGTCGTCTCGTCCAATGCCATGGCGCTCCTTCCATCCTCGCCCGTCGCCGCCGGGCTCGAGGATTCAGCGGACTCGGCCGGGTTCTGGCGAAGTGTAACGATTGCCCCGCGCTGTATCAAGCGTTACGGATATCACCGGCATGCGAGGATGTCGTACAGGGCTGACGGCGCCTGAATGCCCGCCTCCGCGTTGCTGCTGGTCCTTGCCGCGGCGATTTTCCACTCGTGCTGGAACGCGCTGACCAAGCGGGCCCGTGACCAGTTCTGCTTCCTGTGGTCGGCGGTGGGGGTCGGGGGCGTGCTGTTCCTCCCCGTCGCGCTGTGGACGGTGCCTCCGGGCGGCGTTCCCGTCTCGGCG
>JBGPYK010000100.1:0-7266 GCA_041493245.1 Methylomirabilia bacterium
CGCGCCGCGGTGCCGCGGTTCGAGCGCTACGAGCTGGCCTTCGCCGGCTCCAACGTCGTGGCCGGCACGGCGACCGCGGTCGTGGTCGCGACGGGCATGGACACGGAGATCGGCGACGTCGCGCATCTCACCCAGGCCGTGGCCGAACCGGCGAGCCCGCTCGAACGCGAGATGATACGGATCACGCGCATCGTCACGGCGCTGGCGCTCGGTATCGGCGGAGCCTTCCTCGTGCTGGGCATCGGCACCGGCCGCCTGGGACCCGCCGAAGGTCTGATCTTCGCGCTGGGGGTCATCGTCGCCAACGTGCCCGAGGGCCTGCTGCCGACGATGACGCTCGCCCTGGCCCTGGCCGTCCAGAGAATGGCGCGCCGCCACGCCATCGTCCGCCGCCTGTCCGCGGTCGAGACGCTGGGCGCCACGACCGTGATCTGCACGGACAAGACGGGAACGCTGACCGAAGGTCACATGGCGACGCGCGCGGTGTGGACGGCCGGGGGCGTCCATACCGCCGACGATCTCCGCAATGCGGGGGAGGACGTGCGAGACCTCTTCCGAACGGCGGTCCTCGCGTCGCAGGCGACTGTCGAGCACGGGGATCCGATGGAGACGGCGCTGGTGATCACGGCGTCCGCTCTCGGCCTCGACGCCGCAAAGCTTCGCGCCGCCGCGCCGCTGCTCACGGCGTATCCCTTCGACTCCTTCCGCAAGCGCATGACGCTCGTCCGCGCGTTCGACGAGACGGCGATGGCGTGCGTCAAGGGAGCGCCTCGAGAAACCCTGGCCCTCTGCGCCACGATCCGCGTCGGCGACGACGTCGTGCCGCTGACCGACGGGCTTCGTGACGCGTTCCTGCGCGAGCACGACCGTCTCGCGGGCGAGGGGCTCCGTCTCCTCACCGTCGCGCGCCGCCCGCTCCCGTCCACCCTGGTGGGCGCGCCGGAACACGAGGTGGAGCGGACGCTGACCCTTCTCGGGTTCGTCGCCCTCTGGGATCCGCCGCGCTTCGAGGTGCCGGAGGCCGTGGCGCTCTGCCGGCGCGCCGGCATCCGGGTGCTCATGCTCACCGGCGACTACGGGCTCACCGGACAGGCGATCGGACGGCGCATCGGCCTGCGCGTCGACAAGGTGGTCAATGGCCACGAGGTGGAGCGGCTCGACGCCGAATCGCTCCGGCGCCTGGCCCGGGAGCCCGGCGTCCTCTTCGCTCGCATGTCGCCCGTGAACAAACTGGCCGTCGTGGAAGCGTTGAAGTCCGGGGGCGACGTCGTGGCCGTCACCGGCGATGGCGTCAACGACGCGCCCGCTCTCCGTGCCGCCGACATCGGTGTGGCGATGGGCAGGCGGGGCACGGAGGTCGCGCGCGAGGCGGCGGAGATGGTGCTCGCCGACGACAACTTCGCCACGATCGTCGCCGCCGTGCGCGAGGGCCGCGCGATCTACGCGAACATGGGGAAGTTCGTCCGCTACATCTTTGCCTCCAACGTCCCGGAGCTGGTCCCCTTCCTCGCCTTCGTGCTGCTGGGGGTGCCGTTGCCGCTCACGGTCATGCAGATTCTCGCCGTCGATCTCGGCACCGATCTCATGCCCGCGCTCGCGCTCGGGTCGGAGCCGGCGGAGCCCGGCATCATGGATCGTCCGCCGCGCTCGCGCGACGAGCGTCTGCTCGGTCCCCGCCGCCTCCTGCACGCGTATGCGTTTCTGGGCGCAGCCGAGGCGGTTCTGGCCCTCGCGGGTTTCTTCTGGGTGTACTGGCTGGCCGGCTGGCGTCCCGGCCTCCCGATGGCGTCGACGGGCGATCTCTACCAGCGCGCCACGACGATGACGCTCGCCGGGATCGTGGCCGCGCAGGTCGGCAACGTGTTCGCCTGCCGAACGGAACACGAGTCGGTGTTCCGGGTCGGCCTCTTTCGCAACCGGCTGGTCCTCGTCGGGATCCTCGTCGAGGTGCTGGTGCTCGTCGCGCTCATCCTGCTGCCACCATTCCGTCACCTCTTCGGCCTCGCCCCGCTCACGCCGCACGAGTGGGCGCCGCTGCTCACGTTCCCCGCCGTCGTCCTCGGCCTCGAGGAAGGGCGAAAGTGGATCGTGCGGCGGCGATGCCCCAGCCCGGGGCCGAGCGGCCGCTCGGACCTCGCGTAACTCCTCGATTCGGTGGAAGGCACCCGCTCCGCGTGGTCACTTCCCGCGGACCGTGAGGACCGGACACGGGGCCGTGCCGACCACGCGTTCCGCCACGCTGCCCAGGAAGACCCGGGCGAGCCCGGTGCGTCCGTGAGTCCCGATCACGATGACGTCGGCGTGATAGGAGCGCGCGGCCCGGACGATGCGGTCGGCCGGCGTGCCTTCCAGGAGCAGCCCCCGAACCCGGACCTTCGCGGCCTTGGCCTTCGCCATGAGCTTGTCGAGCTGCTTCTGGGCGTGCGCCCGCATCGAGCGCTCCATCTCGTCGTAGAGCTTCGGCGAGACGTAGCCGTCGCCCATCCCCAAAGCCGGGATCACCAGCGTCATCACGTGAACCAGCAGCAGTTGCGCGCGCTCGGCCTTGGCCATGGCGACGGCCCGGGCAAACGCCGCCCTCGACGCCGACGAAAAATCCGATGGATGGAGGATTCGGCGCGTCTTCATCGCCGCACCCGCGCCACGCCGTACGGTCCCAGCATCGCTTCGTTCGTCATCGAGCGCCTCCTTGGGTGAAGCCGTGCTCTTTCATCGATCTCCAGAGGAGCATACTCGGCTGCCCAGGCGAGAGGCCGGGAAAACGGGGAGTTGGGGTGGCCCGGGGCCCTGCGCTGAACCAGCTCTGAGCGCCCACGGCGCCGGCGGATCTCCTGCCGCTACCCGCCCGTGCTGCGGGTGCGGGGAGGCCGCGTCCCACGTGGGGCGCTCGCGCCTCGACGCACCGAGCGTAAATCGCGGAAATCGCGGGACGAACCCGTGGCACCGGCCCTGCAACAACGCGAGATGTGCGAATCCGCGGCACGGGGGTGCGAGGAGCGATGACGAGCAGCACCGCGATGGAGCGCCACCTCGTCCAGGAATTCCTGGGACGGCTCGATGACGCACGGCGCGAGATCTTCCGGACGGTGGCGACGACCGACGAGGAGTTGGCGACACTCGAAGCCCACCAGGCCGGCAGTGCGGCCGAAGACGTGGCGACGGAAACCGCCGCGGCAACCCTGTCCCGGCTCGAAGGCCGCGAGAAGCACGAGCTGGATGAGATTGCCGACGCGCGCGCCCGGCTCGCGGCCGGCACCTATGGCGCGTGCGCGGGGTGCCACCGCGCGATTCCGCTCGCGCGACTCCGCGCGCTGCCCGCCGCGCGCTCCTGCGTCGCCTGCCAGCACCGCGCGGAACGGTAGGGGGCCGATCCGTGGGATGGGCGCCGATCGTCAAGCGGCGCGGCGCCGACGCGCCCGCGCCGAACCTCGACGACTACGACCGCGTGCGCGCGGCGTTCACGTGGGCGGGCGCGCGCGCGGCGCTGGATGGTCTGCCGGCGGGGCGGGGACTCAACATCGCGCACGAGGCCGTGGATCGGCACGCGGCGGGACCGCGCGCCGATCACGTCGCAATCCGCTGGCTCGGCAAGCGCGGCGAGGTGCGCGAGTATACCTATCGTCACCTGCGCGAGCTGACCGATCGATTCGCCAACGCCCTCGCCGACCTCGGCGTCCGCCGGGGAGATCGCGTGTATGCGCTGGCGGGCCGCATTCCCGAGTTGTACATCGCGGCGCTGGGCACGCTGAAGCACGGCAGCGTCTTCTGCCCGCTCTTCTCGGCCTTTGGTCCGGAGCCGATCCGGGCGCGCATGACGATCGGCCATGCCCGCGTGCTCGTCACGACGGAGAGCCTGTATCACCGGAAGGTCGCGCCGCTCTGGGCGCACCTGCCCGACCTCGCGCAGGTGCTCCTCGTCGGCGAGGGCGGGGCCGAGACCTTCGTGCCCGGGACGCACGATCTCCACCGTCTGCTCGCCCGCGCCGCCGATCGGTTCACGATCCCCGCGACGGCGCCCGAAGACATGGCGCTGCTGCACTTCACCAGCGGAACGACGGGCCAGCCCAAGGGAGCGGTCCACGTGCACGAGGCCGTGGTCGCTCACCACGTCACCGGGACCTATGCGCTCGACCTTCACCCCGACGACGTCTACTGGTGCACGGCCGATCCGGGCTGGGTGACGGGCACCTCGTACGGGATCATCGCGCCGCTCACCCACGGCGTGACCAGCATCGTGGACGAGGCGGAGTTCGACGCCGCGCGCTGGTACCGGACGCTCCAGGATCAGCGGGTCAGCGTCTGGTACACCGCCCCGACGGCGATCCGCATGCTCATGAAGGCCGGGGCCGAGCTGCCTCACACGTATGACACGCGCGCGCTGCGCTTTCTATCGAGCGTCGGGGAGCCGCTGAACCCGGAGGCCGTCGTGTGGGGGCAGGAGGTGTTCGGACGTCCCTTCCACGACAACTGGTGGCAGACCGAGACGGGCGGGATCATGATCGCGAACTTTGCGGCCATGGACGTCCGGCCGGGCTCGATGGGGCGTCCGCTGCCCGGTATCGAGGCCGCGATCGTTCGCACGGTCGCCGACGACCGCGTGGAGGTCGTGGGCGAGCCCGACGTGCAGGGCGAGCTGGCGCTGCGCCCGGGCTGGCCCTCCATGTTTCGCGACTACCTCGGCGAGCGGGCGCGCTACGAGAAGTGCTTCGTCGGCGGTTGGTATCTCACCGGCGACCTCGCCCGCCGCGACGCCGACGGTTACTTCTGGTTCGTCGGCCGCGCCGACGACGTCATCAAGACGTCCGGGCACCTCATCGGCCCCTTCGAGGTCGAGAGCGTGCTCATGGAGCATCCGGCCGTTGCCGAGGCCGGCGTGATCGGCAAGCCGGATCCGGTCGCGCTGGAAGTGGTCAAGGCCTTCGTCTCGCTCAAAGTCGGCTGGTCGCCGACACCCGAGCTGCGGCGCGAACTGCTGGCGCACGCCCGCGCCCGTCTCGGCGCCGTCGTGGCGCCCAAGGAGATCGACTTTCAGCCCTCGCTGCCTAAGACGCGTAGCGGCAAGATTATGCGGCGGCTCCTCAAGGCGCGCGAGCTGGGATTACCCGAGGGCGACATCTCGACCCTCGAGGTAGGGCCCGCGTGAGCCCGGCCGCGGGCGTCAGCTCGGCTAGCCCGCGGGCGCGCGAGTGCGCGCTGGCGCTGCTGCGCCAGATGGTGCTGATCCGCCGCTTCGAGGAGAAGACGGCGGAGCTGTACACGGTCGGCAAGATCCGCGGCTTCCTCCACCTCTACATCGGCGAGGAGGCGGTGGCGGTCGGCGCCATGCAGGCGCTCACCCCCGACGACAACGTCGTGGCGACGTACCGCGAGCACGGTCAGGCGTTGGCGCGCGGCATTCCCGCGGCTGCGGTGATGGCCGAGATGTTCGGCAAGGCCAACGGCTGCTCCCGCGGGCGGGGCGGCTCGATGCATCTCTTCGACGTCTCGCGCCGCTTCTACGGCGGCCACGCGATCGTAGGCGGCGGATTGCCGGTGGCCGTGGGCCTGGCCCTCGCCGATGCGATGCAGGGCCGGCGGGCGGTGACCGCCTGCTTCTTCGGCGACGGCGCGGTCGCCGAGGGCGAGTTCCACGAATCGCTGAACCTGGCGGCGCTCTGGCGCCTGCCCGTGCTCTTCCTCTGCGAGAACAATCTCTATGCGATGGGCACCGCGCTCGAGCGCCACCAGGCCCAGACCGACGTCGTGCGCAAGGCGGAGGCCGACGGCGTGCCCGGCGAGACGGTCGACGGCATGGACGTGCTCGCGGTCGAGACCGCGACGAGGCGAGCGGCCGCCGCCGTGGCCGGCGGCGAAGGCCCCCGGTTCCTCGAGGCGCGCACCTACCGATTCCGCGCCCATTCGATGTACGACCCCGACCTCTATCGCCCGAAGGACGAGATCGAGCGGTGGAAGGCGCGCGATCCAATCGCGCACTTCACCGCGGCGCTGCGCGAGCGCGGTCTCCTCGACGACGCCGCCCTCGCCGCGGTCGAGTCGTCGGTCGCCGCCGAGATCGACGGCGCGGTGGCCGAGGCCGAGGCGGGGCCGTGGGAGCCCGTCGAGGATCTTCTCAAGGACGTCTACACGGTGCCGGAGACGCGATGACGAAGACGACCTATCGCGAGGCTGCGCGCAGCGCCTTGCGTGACGCGCTCCGGAGCGATCCGCGGGTCTTCCTCATGGGCGAGGACGTGGGTCGCTACGGCGGGGCGTTCGCGGTGAGTCACGGGCTCCTGGCGGAGTTCGGGCCCGAGCGCGTGCGCGACACGCCGCTCAGCGAGAACACGTTCGTGGGGGCGGGGATCGGCGCGGCGCTCGGCGGCCTGCGTCCGATCGTGGAAGTGATGACCATCAACTTCAGCCTGCTGTGCCTGGATCAGGTCGTGAACAACGCCGCCACGCTCCGCCACATGTCGGGCGGACAGCTCTCGGTGCCGATGGTCGTGCGCATGGCGACGGGCGCGGGACGGCAGCTCGCCGCGCAGCACTCGCACAGCCTCGAGGGCTGGTACGCGCACGTGCCCGGCATCAAGGTCGTGGCCCCCGGGACCGCCGCCGACGCGCGGGCCCTCCTGCTCGCCGCGCTCCGTGAGCCCGATCCCGTGTTCGTCTTCGAACACGCCTGCCTCTACCCGATGGAGGGCGAGGTGGACGAGACCGCGGGCCCCGGCGAGCTCGGCCGGGCCGCGGTGCGGCGCGAGGGCCGCGACCTGAGCGTGATCACGTACGGCGGCTCGCTTCCCAAGACACTGGCGGCGGCGGATCTGCTCGCGGCCGACGGCATCGAGGCAGAGGTCGTGGACCTCCGCTCGCTACGGCCGCTCGACACAGCGACGATCCTCGCCTCGGTGGCGAAGACGCATCGCGCCCTCGTCGTCGACGAGGGCTGGCGCACGGGGAGCCTTGCCGCCGAGGTGAGCGCCCGGATCATGGAGGGCGGCTTCTACGACCTAGACGGGCCCGTGCAGCGTCTCTGCAGCGCGGAAGTGCCCATGCCGTACGCGGGACACCTCGAGGCCGCGGCGCTGCCCCAGTCCCCGACCATCGCCGCCGCGGCGCGCGCGATGCTCCGCCGCGATGGCTGACTTCCTCATGCCCATCCTCGGCGTCGACATGACCGCCGGCACGCTCGTCGCGTGGCGCAAGCGCGTGGGCGACCACGTCAGCCGCGGGGACGTCATCGCCGAGGTGGAGACCGACAAGGGACTGATCGACGTCGAGGTGTTC
>JBGPYK010000314.1:0-4042 GCA_041493245.1 Methylomirabilia bacterium
GAGCAGGTTCGAGGGGTCCCGGGCCGCACCCGGTTCTCAGGCAACCTCCCCCCACGCGGACAGGCGAAGTATAGCACCCCGCCGCCGCCCGTCCACCGCGCCGGCAGGCCGCTGAAAAAGGCCCATCTGCTTCGTTGGCACCCTTGGCCGCACGCTCAACGTACAGGGAGTACGCCTCGCGTGCGGCCGGCGGGCGCCGCCTCGCATCTGGACCTTTTTGAGCAGCCTGCGAGGTTTTCCGTATCCTGCAAGCCCGACTCGTACACGGTAGTCGCTCGTTCATGAATCCTTCGGGTTAGGACCCGTGAGAGGATGGACCTTACGAAGGAGGTGCGACGCGCGTGAGGCAGGAGTTCTCCGAGGCCGACCGGGTGACGTCGTTGACTGACCTCCCCGTCCGCGTCAGTGAGATCTTCACGTCGATCCAGGGCGAGGGCCCGTCCGTGGGGGCACCCTCGGTCTTCGTGCGTCTGCAGGGGTGCCGCGTCGGCTGCGTCTGGTGCGACACGCGGTATGCGTGGGATGCGCGCGGCGGCGACGAGCTGACGCTCGAGGCGCTGCTCCGTCGCGTCAAGGACGCGAGCGCGCCGAACGTCGTCGTGACGGGTGGCGAGCCGCTCGAGCATCCCGCCTTCGCCCCGCTCGTGGCGGGGCTCCATGCGCTCGGGCTCCGCGTCGAGGTGGAGACGGCGGGCACGGAGCTGCCGCCGCCCTCGCCCGTCGATCAGTGGAACGTCTCGCTCAAGCTCGCCCACTCCGGCGTCCCCGTCGCGCGACGTCTCCGGCCCGAGGCGATCGAGCGCTTCCGGGACCTCGGCGCATGGTTCAAGTTCGTCGTGGCCACCGAAGGCGACGTCGCCGAGGTACTCGCGATCCAGTCGCGTCACGGCCTGGCCAGCGAGCGCATCGTCCTCATGCCGCTCGGGATGCTGCGGGCGGAGCAGCTCGCGCTCATGCCGCGCGTAGTCGAGTGGTCCGGGCGACACGGCTTTCGCTTCTCGCCGCGCCTGCACATCCTCATCTGGGGCCCGCGCCGCGGTGTCTGACACGAGACCGGCCGTCACTCGTCCCGTCGTCACCCTCCTCAGCGGTGGCCTCGACTCCACCACCATCCTCGCGATCGCCCGCAGCCTGGGCCTCACCTGCTACGCGCTCACCATCGACTACGGGCAGCGCCACCGGATCGAGCTTGCCGCGGCGCGCGCCGTCGCCGAGCGCCTCGGCGCCCGCGATCACGTCGTCGTCGCGATCGATCTGCGTCGCTTCGGCGGCTCCGCCCTCACCGCGGAGGTCGCGGTGCCCAAGGGGCGCGATCCCGAGACCATGACCGACATCCCGGTCACATACGTGCCCGCGCGCAACACGATCTTTCTGTCGCTTGCGCTGGCGTGGGCCGAGACGCTCGGGGCCGAGGACATCTACATCGGCGTCAACGCGCTCGACAGCTCCGGGTACCCCGACTGCCGCCCCGAGTACATCAACGCGTTCGAGCGCATGGCGAACCTCGGGACCAAGGCGGGCGTCGAGCGAACGAGCCGGTTCACCATCCACGCGCCCCTCATCGCGCTCACCAAGGCGGACATCGTGCGGCGCGCGGCAGAGCTCGGCGTGGATTTCTCGTTGACCTGGAGCTGCTACGACCCCCATCCCGACGGCCGCCCATGCGGCGCCTGCGACTCGTGTGTCCTGCGCGCGAAGGGCTTCCGCGAGGCGGGTCTCGCCGATCCTTTAACGCCCCCCACCCCTACCCCTCCCCGCGAGGGGGCGGGGAACTTTTGAGGGTGGATGGCGACTCGTTACTGGACGTCCAGTTGGCTGGCCAGAGTAGCGGGGTCGGTGGTGGGCAGCGCGCAGGCGTAGTTGCGGCAGACGAAGGCCGTGGCTTTGCCGTCGACCGGCGCGCGACCTTCCAGGAGCGGCAGGCCGGCGAGTGCTGCGGGGTCGGCGCCGACCGCTCCCGCCACCACCCGATTCGGTGAATACCGCCGGAAGACCTCCGCGCTGAGCGGCCGGAGCAAATCGCGCGACGGGCTCATCAGCGCGATCTCCACCACGGGGCCGAGGTTGAAGTCGTGGGCGCAGAGGAAGCGGCCAAACCCGGCCGGGTAGCGCGACAACAAGTCCACCATCGGGCGTAGCGCCGCCAGGGCCCGCGTCTCGTACCGCGTCTCACCGGTGAGGACCTTCAGCCGCAGCAGCGTCTCGATCGCGACCGAGCTGCCGCACGGCACGGCGTTGTCGGAGAGATTGCGGGGGCGGACGATGAGGCGCTCGTGGTCGCTGCCGGTGTCGTAGAAGCCGTTGACCTCGTCGTCCCAGAAGAGCCGTAGCATCTCGTCGGCCAGCCGCCGCGCCTCGTCGAGCCAGCGCCGATCGAACGTCGCTTCGTACACCTCAACCAGCGCCGCCGCCACCATCGCGTAGTCCTCGAGGTAGCCTTTGAGCTTGGCCTGCCCGCCCTTCCACGTCCGGAGCAACCGGCCGTCGGTGCGCATGGACCCCAGGATGAAGTCGGCGTTTTTCACGGCAGCGGCGACGTAGTCCGGCCGGTCGAGCGCGCGGCCGGCCTCGGCCAGGGCCCGGCACGTAAGCCCGTTCCACGACGCGAGCACCTTGTCGTCCCGCCCGGGATGGACGCGGCGCTCGCGGACGTCGAAGAGTGCTCTACGCGCGCCGGCGACGCGCTCGGGCGCCGGCGCTCCCGGCACCCACAGGATGTTCCGGCCCTCGAAGTTCGAGCCGCGATCGACGCCCCAGTACGCGAGCGCGACCTGCGCCGCCTCGGGGCCGAGCACCTCGTGGATCTCGTCGGCGGTCCACACGAAGAACTTGCCCTCGTGGCCCTCCGAGTCCGCGTCCTGGGCCGAGTAAAAGCCGCCCGCGGGGTCCGTCATCTCGCGCAGGACGTAGTCAAGCGTCTCCTCGCAGATCCGCCGGTACTCGGCGGCGCCGAAGGCGAGCCAGCCGTGCAGGTAGAGCGAGGCGAGTTGGCCGTTGTCGTAGAGCATCTTCTCGAAGTGCGGCACCAGCCACTCGGCGTCGACCGAGTAGCGGTGAAAGCCGCCGCCGAGCTGGTCGTACATCCCGCCGCGCGCCATGCGCGTGAGCGTGGTCTCGACCATCTCCCGCGCGCGCGGGTTACCGCTGCGCTTCCAGAACCGCAGCACGAACTCCCAGATCATCGGCTGCGGAAACTTCGGCGCGCTCTCCTGCCCGCCCTGCGCGTCGTCGAACTGCGCGGAGAGCCCCTGGAACCCGGTGAAGAGCACGTCCTCGGTCAGAAGCGTCGACGATGCGCGCAGGCGTTCGGTGCGGTTCAACTCAGCCGCGATCTTTGTCGACGACTGGAGCACCTCGCCCTTGCGCGTCTGCCAGGCGTCCGCGATCGAGTGCAGCAGCCGGGGGAACGCGGGCAGACCGTGGCGGTCCTCGGGTGGGAAGTACGTTCCGCCATAGAACGGCGCGCCCTCCGGGGTGAGGAACACGGTCATGGGCCAGCCGCCGTGGCCGGTCATCGACTGGACGGCCTGCATGTAGATCTGATCGACGTCGGGACGCTCCTCGCGGTCGACCTTGACGCTCACGAAGAGCCGGTTCATCACCTCGGCGATCTCGTGATTCTCGAACGACTCGCGCTCCATCACGTGACACCAGTGACACGCCGAGTAGCCGACCGAGAGCAGGATGGGCTTATCCTCCGCGCGCGCCTTCGCGAACGCCTCCTCCCCCCACGCGTACCAGTCCACGGGGTTGTGGGCGTGCTGGAGGAGATACGGGCTCGTTTCCTGCGCGAGACGGTTGGTCACGAAGGTCTCCTGAGTTACCGCGGGAACGGCAGCGCCGACACCCTCGCGCCGATGGCGCGGTCGCCGGCGCGAACGCTGAGGGTTTCACCCGGCTCGGCGTGCTGTCGCTTGACGTACGCGAGGGCGATCGGGCGCTTGAGCCCGAAAGACCACGCGGTGCTCGTCACCCGGCCGACCTCGGTATCACCGGCGAAGACCGCCGCGCCGTAGGGCGGCATCGCTTCCCCGTCGAGTGC
>JBGPYK010000313.1:0-4065 GCA_041493245.1 Methylomirabilia bacterium
CAGCCGAAGCGCGGGGGCGTCATCCGGATCGCCGAGCGCGAGGCGCCGAACCTCGACCCGCACCTGTCCATCAGCTTCCTGACCCATTCCTACGTGAGCCTGGTCTACAGCCAGCTCGTGCGCTTCCCCAACGGCCCCGAGCAGAAGCACCCCGCCGACTTCTCGATCGTGCCCGACCTCGCCGAGAAGTGGACGGTGTCCAAGGACGGCAAGGTGTACACGTTCGCCCTGCGCAAGGGCGTGCGCTTCCACAACAAACCCCCGGTCAACGGGCGCGAGGTCGTCGCCGAGGACGTCAAGTACTCGCTCGAGCGGTTCATGGCCAAGTCGGGGTTCCGCGAGCGCTTCGAGCCCGTGACCGCGATCGACGTGGTGGACCGTTACACGGTGCGCATCACGCTGAAGGAGCCCTACGCGCCCTTCCTGAACCATCTCGCCAACCCGTCCTTCACCGCGATCCTGCCGCGAGAGGCCGAGGAGCGATTCAAGGACTTCAACGCTCCCGACGCGGTCATCGGGACGGGCCCCTTCGTGCTCAAGTCGTACGACAAGGGCGTCCACGTGGTCTTCGAGCGTAATCCCAGCTACTTCATGAAGGGGCTGCCGTACCTCGACGGCGCCGTCATCGAGATCACCCCCGACGCCTCCGCGCGGCTGTCGCTCCTAAGGGCGGGCAAGGCCGAACTGCCCCACATCTGGGGCTGGCTCGCCCCGGAGGAGGGCAAGTCGCTCCAGAAGACCAATCCCGAGATGGTCACCATCCCGCACCTGGTCGTCGGCGTGGGGTTCATCTACATGCGCACCGACCAGCCGCCCTTCAACGACATCCGCGTACGGCGCGCGATGTCGTTGGCCATCGACCGTAAGGCGTGGAACGATGCCCTGCTCTTCGGCGAGGGCTGTGCGGACGCCGGCCCGGTCCCCTGCGCGCTGAAGGAGTGGAAGCTCGAGGCGTCGAAGATGGACCCGGCCAAGGCGAAGTACCTTGTCGGCTACGATCCGGTCGAGGCCAAGCGGCTGCTCGCCGAGGCGGGCTTCGCCCGGGGTCTCACCACGCCGATGTTTCACTGGCCGGGCTACGTCGTTCCCTGGCGCAGCTACTACGAGCTGGCTGCCGAGAACCTCGGCAAGATCGGCATCAACGTCGAGCTGAAGCCGGAGGAGTACGGGAAGTATTCCTCCACGACCATGGTCGGTAAGTACGAGAAGATGGCGATGGGCCCGTCGACGCCTTTTACCGAGGTCGACGACTTCCTGTACGGACGGTTCTTCCCCGAGCTGCCGACCAACCAGAGCCACGTCGCCGACGCCGAGCTGACCCGGATGCTCGTGGCCCAGCGGCGCGAGATGGATCCGAAGAAGCGCAAGCAGATCGTCGACGACATCCAGCGCTACCTCGCCGACAAGGCCTACTACGTCTACGTGCCCCAATGGCCGCAATACGTCTCCCATCCGCCGTACGTGAAGGGCTTCCGGCACCACGACGGCTACGGCCTCGGGATGCGGCTCCTCTATACTTGGCTCGACCGCTGAACGCTCGATGAAGCTCTACGTGCTCCGCCGGCTTGCGCTGGCCATCCCCACGCTGTTCCTGGTGAGCGTGATCGTTTTCGCGATGATGCGACTGA
Source organism: Methylomirabilia bacterium (assembly GCA_041493245.1). Taxonomy (GTDB): domain Bacteria; phylum Methylomirabilota; class Methylomirabilia; order Rokubacteriales; family CSP1-6; genus DATHGT01. Next base: position 1,629 of record JBGPYK010000313.1, read on the forward strand.
TGCCGGGCGATGTCGTCACCCGGATGGTCGAGGGCCACGGCTACGCGCCGACCCTCGACGCCCTCCGGCGGGACCTGGGTCTCGATCGCCCGGTGTACGTCCAGTACGCGGACTGGATCGGGGGCATCGTGCTGCGCGGGGATTTCGGCCGGTCCTACTGGACGCGCCAGCCGATCTGGGACGAGGTCGTGCGGCGGTTCCCCGTTACGCTCGAGCTGGCGGGGCTGACGATCGTGGTCTCGGTGGTCATCGGTGTCGTGGTGGGCATCGTCTCGGCCGTTCGGCAGGACACGGTGTCCGATTACGTCGGGCGGATCCTCGCCATTCTTGCCCTGTCGGTGCCGTACTTCGGTCTCGCCGTCCTCGCCGTCGTGCTGCCGTCGATCTACTGGAAGTGGACACCGGTGTGGAGCTACGTGCCCCTGACGCGTGACCCGCTCGAGAACCTCAAGATCATGCTCGTGCCCGCGCTGATCTTCGGGGTGACGCGGGCGGGGCCGATCATGCGGATCACGCGCTCGGCGCTGCTCGACGTGCTCCGGCAGGACTACGTCCGCACCGCGTGGGCGAAGGGGCTCGGCGAGCGGACGATCGTGCTGCGCCATGCCCTCAAAAACGCCATGATCCCCGTGATCAGCCTCATCGGGCTGCAGATGCCCTTGTACATCGGCGGCTCCGTGATCATCGAAGCGATCTTCCGCCTGCCCGGCGTGGGGCTGTTCTTCTTCGAGGCGCTGACGCGGCTCGACTACCCCGTCGTGCAGTCGGTGAACCTCATCGTGGCGGCGATGGTCGTCGGCCTCAACCTGCTCGTCGACCTCTCCTATGCGTTCCTGGACCCGCGCATCCGGTACTGAACTCGGAGGGGGACTTCGTCCCCCTTCCGACGGTCGTCGCGCGCCTGACGGCGCACTCCTTCCTGCCTCCCCCGAGGAATCGATGGCGCCGGCAAAGCCGGCGCTCGGAGCGGTTGATCTTCACGCGCACGCCGCGACGACGCGCGCGGCTGGTCACACGAGGGCGTGGTATGTGGATGTGTGGGTGCAGATGGTGCGGCGGAAGCCGCTGGGCACGATCGGTGGGGTGATCGTGGTCGGTATGCTCGCCGCCGCCGTGCTCGCCGGCGTCCTTACGCCTTACGGTTTTGCGACGACCAGCCTGCGCGAGCGGTTCATCGCTATGAACGGCGCGCACTGGCTCGGGACCGACCAGCTCGGGCGTGACCTGCTCACGCGGCTCCTCTACGGCGCGCGGGTCTCGCTCTTCGTGGGCTTCGGCGCGGTGGCGCTGGGCAGCGTCGTCGCCACGGTGGCCGGCGTGCTGTCGGCGTACTTCGGCGGGCGCGTGGATCTCTTGCTCCAGCGCGGGGTCGACGCATGGATGGCGTTTCCGCCGCTCCTGCTGCTCCTGTCCATCATGTCGCTCGTGGGACCGAGCGCCACGAACATCACGATCGTGCTGGGCCTGGCCTTCGGCATCCAGAACTCGCGCATCGTGCGCGGCGTGGCGCTCGGGATCAAGGAGCACACCTACATCGAAAGCGCGCGGGCAGCCGGGTCGGGCCATCTGCGGATCGCCGTGGCCCACATCCTGCCCAACGTGCTCCCCACCATCATCGTGGTGGCGACGACGGGGCTCTCCACGGTGATCCTAACCGAGGCGAGCCTCTCGTTCCTCGGGCTCGGCGTGCCGCCGCCCTATCCGACGTGGGGCGGGATGCTCTCGCTGGCCGGTCTCGACCACATGTACCAGGCGCCGTGGCTCGCCATCTGGCCTGCCGTCGCGCTCTCGCTCGCCGTCTTCGGTTTCAACATGCTGGGCGACGCCCTGCGCGACCTGCTCGACCCGCGCCTGAAAGGTGGCTAGGTACTCCGATTCGCAATTACGGTAACGTATCGTCGCGCCCGATCCGGCCACGGCAGAACGGGTGCACGAGGCTCCTTCGGACTCAGCCCCTCCCCCTTGCGGCTGACATGCGGCCACACTTGACACCGCGGGTCAGGTATGCGATTTAAGGAGGCGTGTGGCTCGTCGGCCAGTGGTTCGGACCGGACGTGGTGCAACGGGTCGTGGCCACCGTGGCCGCGGAGCCAGCGATTTCCCGCCGAGCGTTGTCCCGGCGGGTGTGCGACTGGCTGGGATGGCGAAGTCCCAAGGGCCGGCGCTGCGAGTTGGCCTGTCGCAAAGCCTTGGCCGAGTTGGAGCGGCGCGGGCAGGTGCAGCTCCCGGCCGCCGCGAAGGTGCTGAGTTTCAGTCAGCCCCGGGCGCGGGCCGCCCCGCCGGCGGTGGCCGCGATCCGTGGGGAGCTGGCCGAGCTGGGCGAGATCGATGTCGTGCCCGTCGCGAGTCGCGATAGCGAGGTCTCGCGCGTGTGGAACGGGTTGCTGGAGACCTACCACTACCTCGGGCGCGGGCCCCTGTGCGGCGCCCAGATCCG
>JBGPYK010000424.1:0-3294 GCA_041493245.1 Methylomirabilia bacterium
GCCTGTCATCTCTATCGAGATCACGATAGCGCCGGTACTGGGTCACGTTGCGAGCCAGTACCCTCCCCTTGACGGGCAGGGTCGGCGAGCGAAGCGAGCCGGGGTGGGGTGCGGGTGGGGTGCGTCGCTGAACCGTTTGCTACGAGGTCAGGTTCCGATCGACCAAGCCCCCCCACCCCCACCCCTCCCCGCGAGGGGGAGGGGCTTAGTCCAGGCTTAGTCCGAAGTGGCCTAATGCACCCGTACTGTCATGACCGGATCGGCCACGACTATACGTCACCGTAATTGCGAATCGGAGTACTCAGCCCTTCACGATTGCTGTCCGGTAGGTGTTGATCCCGGTGTCCGGCGGCGAGCTGCTGATGAGCGTGATCATGGTCGCGGTCTCGCTCCGGTGATGCGTGGCGTGATTGACCACGTGCTGGAGCGACGGCCCGAGCGCGACCTGGAACTGCTCGCCACTGGCGTTCTTGTAGCTCATCGGACGCGCCAGGTCGGCCTCGTCGAGGCCGTCGACGAACGTCCGCTGCTCCGCTTCCAGGAGATCCCACCGGGCGCGCAGATCAGCCATGGTGGCGAAGTCGGCGTCGCCGGAAAGGCGGACCGGGGGGGCGCCCTTCCAACGCGCGAGCCAGACGGCGTCCGCGCCATAGAGGTGGGCGAACATGCTCTTGACGGTGGGACTGCTCCAGTGCTTTCCCATGTCGCGGGTGACAGCATCGCCGAGAGCCGCGGCCACGTCGAATAGGCGGTGATTCGCCCAGCGATGGTAGTCGTAGAGGCTCCGAATCAGCGTGAGTGCCATGGCTATTCCTCCGGGAACATGGGGGGCCCCGACATGGCCCCCCAAACCCCCCAACGCTCGGAGCGCCCCGGCAAAGCCGTGGCACTCCTCGATAGTCCGACAGGCTCCAAGAGCCGCAGGAGACATCGTACTGGATGCCCCGCGGCAGTGTAAAATCCCCCCTGGACAACGCACGGGCGGCTACGGCATCGTGACCGCGTGAGCGGTTGAGCGCCAACCCGACGTAAGAGGAGCGACGAAATGGCTTACGACCTCCTGATCAAGAACGGTCGCATCATCGACGGTTCCGGTCGGCCCGCCTTCCACGGCGACGTTGGCGTCTCCGGAGGGAAGATCAGGGAGATGGGGCGCCTCGACGGCCCCGCGCGGCGGGTCATCGAGGCCGACGGACGGGTCGTGGCGCCGGGGTTCGTCGACAACCACTGTCATTACGACGCCCAGGTTCTATGGGATCCGCTCTGCACCTACTCCTGCCACCACGGCGCCACCACCGTGATCATCGGGAACTGCTCGCTCGCCCTCGCCCCCGTCAAGGCCCACGAGCGCGAGAAGCTCGCGGGGATGCTCTCGTACGTCGAGGCGATCCCGATGGACGTGCTCCAGGCGGGCGTGCCGTGGACGTGGGAGACGTTCCCCGAGTACATGCGCGCGATCGGACAGCGGCTCGGCGTGAACGTCGGGACGCTGGTCGGCCACTCGGCGGTCAGGCTCTACGCGATGGGTGAGGACTGCTCCGAGCGCGCGGCCACCGACGCGGAGCTCGCGGTCATGCGGCGCGTGGTGCAGGAGGCGCTCGAGGCGGGCGCGCTGGGGCTCTCGCTCACCCGCAACATGAACCACTACGACCTCGCCGGCAAGCGCATCCCCGCCGCGGCCGCGCCGGAGTCGGAGCTGTTCGCGCTCGCCGACGTCCTCCGCGAAGCTGGCACCGGTGTGCTCCAGTGCGGAGGCGGAACCAACCCCGAGCTGAAGGACGGCCTCCTGAGCCGGATCTCCCAGGCCTGCGGCCGGCCCGTCATGTACAACACGCTCCTCGAGCAGGCACGGCAACCGGGGCGGTGGCGGACGCACCTGGCACACGTCGAGGAGACGGTCCGGAAAGGCATCCGGGCGATCCCGCTCTGCAACCCCGGCAGTATCGTCAACCGGTTCACGATGAAGAACTGCCAGGTGTTCCGGAACATGCCCACGTGGCTGCCTATCCTCCAGGGTTCGGACGAGGGGAAGCTCTCCGCCTATCGCAATCCAACGACGCGCGCACAGCTCCGGGCCGAGGTCGACGCGCCGCTGAATCCGGATTCGGTGTTCTCCAAGCGCTGGGACCTCATGATCGTGGAGAAGACTAATCTGGCCAAGAACCGCAGTCTCCAGGGCAAGCACATCGCGGAGATCGCGAAGGCGCAGGGGCAGCACCCGGTCGACGCGTTCCTCGACCTGGCCGTCGAAGAGCAGCTCGAGACGGTCTTCAGCCTTGGCGAGATCAACATGGACACCGAGGCGGTGGCGCAGATCCTCGGCAGTCCCTACGCGGTCGTCGGGCTCTCCGATGGGGGCGCGCACGTGCAGTTCCACTCGAACGTGTCGAACCCCACCCGGCTTCTCGGCTACTGGGTGCGCGAGAAGGGGATCATGTCGCTCGAGCTGGCCGTCCGCCGGCTCACGTTCGACTCGGCCACGGCCTTCGGCATCTATGATCGCGGGCTGCTCCAGCCGGGGATGGCCGCCGACCTCGTGGTCTTCGATCCCGACACCGTCCGGCCGGTCGCGGAAGACGTCGTGCACGATTTTCCAAGCAACGGCTGGCGGATGCGGGAGCTGGCCGAGGGCATCTACTACACCGTGGTGAACGGCGAGGTCCTGCTGGAAAAGGGAACGCACACCGGCAGCTACCCGGGCCAGGTGCTCCACAACGCCCGTTGTCAGGCCTGAGCCTGCGAGGAGAGTCATGGCTTACGACCTCGTCATCAAGAACGGCATGGTTGTCGACGGGACGGGCTTTGCGCGCTATCGCGCCGACGTCGCGATCAAGGACGGCACGATCGTGGAGATCGGCCGCGTCCGCGGGGCGGCGGCCGAAACCGTCGACGCCGAAGGCCTGTTCGTCGCCCCGGGGGTGATCGATACCCACACGCACTACGATGCCCAGCCCTTCTGGGACAAGCTGTGCACCTCCTCCGTCTGGCACGGGGTGACGTCCGTCGTCACGGGCAACTGCGGGTTGACGCTGGCGCCGCTCAGGCCGGAGCACCGGGAGCCGATGCTCGAGACGTTCTGCTGCGTCGAAGACCTGCCCGTGAGGTCGCTCAGCTCCGTGCTCCGCTGGACCTGGGAGACGTTCGGCGAGTACCTGGACGCTATCGACGTCGGGCTCGGCGTCAACATGCTGCCGCTCGTCGGCCACAATCCGCTACGTCTCGAAGCTATGGGGAAAGCCGCGTGGGAGCGGGCGGCCACCGCCGACGAGACCGCGACCATGCAGCGCCTGCTCC
>JBGPYK010000597.1:0-2175 GCA_041493245.1 Methylomirabilia bacterium
CAAGATCTGAAACAACCAGGCGCGAAGGTGCGTTCCCGGCTGGAAGCGGTGCGAGAAGCGAAAGGCCCGGGCATAGGTCTCCTGGACGAGGTCCTCCGCCTCCAGGGGCTTGCGGGTCAAGTAGACGGCGAAGTTGTAGAGGGCGTCCAGGTGAGCGAGCGCTTCACGTCGGAAGTCGCCATCCCCCATGGCCGTGGTCAGTCGAACCACCGGGACGGGAAGTCACCCGGCCGGATGTCGTGCTGGTCGTCCAGCTCTTCGAGCAGCTCGCGCACGGTGCGGTAGAGGATCGGATGCTCCAGCTCGGGCGCGAGGTCGGCCAGCGGGCGCAGCACGAATGCACGCTCGTGCAGTAGCAGGTGGGGGATGTGGAGAGTGTCCGAAACGCTGATCACCCGGTCGTCGTAGAACAGGATGTCGATGTCCAGTGGGCGGGCGGCGAACCGGCTCGCTTCGGGAGTGCCCGGCGACCGCGCCCGGCCTAGGGCCGTCTCGATCGCCTGCAGGTGCTGGAGCAAGTGCTCGGGGGACAGGGTGGTCTCGATGGCGACGGCGCAGTTGAGGTACCAGTGCCGGCGGTTGAGGGGCTCGCCAGGCTTGGTCTCCCAGGGCTCGGCCTCGTACAATCGCGACGCCTCGAAGAAGCGGATTTCTTCGGCCTGGCGGAGACGACCGATCGCGTCCCGGAGTAGCGCGACCCGATCGCCGAGGTTGGAACCGAGGCTGAGGTAGACCCGCGCCATCACCGCTTCCGGGTGATCTCGACTCCGGGGATCCCGACGAGGCCTCCCAGCGGCGGCGTCAGCTTGCGCACCCGCACGCGGACCTCCGAGGTGGGGAACTCGCTGAGGATGGCGTCGCTCAAGAGGGCGGCGAGCCGCTCGAGGAGGTTGACGCGGTTCTTCGTGCCGATCTCCACGATGCGCCGCATGACCTGCCCGTAGTCCACGGTCGCCGCGACGTCGTCAGACAGCGCCGCCGGCGCCAGGTCCACGGCCAGCTCGGCGTCCACCGAGAACCAGGCCCCGATCGCTTGCTCGGCCTTGGACAACCCGTGCTGCCCGTAGAACCGTACGTCCTCGATGAGGAGCTTGTCCGTCATCGGCCGTCCGACGCCGAATATTCCGCGCCGCCGAGGCTGACCTGGACGCCCGGCGCCTCGCGCCTCATCCGAGCCCCAGCACGTCCTGCATGGAATAGAGGCCGGCCGGACGGGTGGCGATCCAGCGTGCCGCGCGCAGGGCGCCCCGGGCGAACGTGTCGCGGTTGTGGGCCCGGTGCGTCAGCTCGAGCCGCTCGCCGAGCGTCCCGAACGAGACCGTGTGTTCGCCGACCACGTCACCCGAGCGTAGCGAGAAGACGCCGATCTCCTTCGTCGACCGCTCGCCGGGCAGGCCGTGGCGCCCATAGACACCGACCGAGGTCAGATCGCGCCCGAGCGCCTCGGCGACGACCTCCGCCATCCTGACCGCGGTGCCGCTCGGCGCGTCCTTCTTGAAGCGGTGGTGGATCTCGGTGATCTCCACGTCGTATTCTTCGCCCAGGGCTTTGGCCATCGTGGCCAGGAGCTTGAGCGCGAGCGTCACGCCGACGGACATGTTGGGCGACATCATGATCGCGACCCGCCGGGCCAGCACCGCCACCTCGTCGCGCTGCGCGGGGGCGAATCCCGTGGTCCCGACGACGGCCCGCGCGCCGGCGTCCGCGACGAGACGCAGGTGCTCGAGCGTCGCCTCGGGCGTGGAGAACTCGATGAGGACGCGATCGCGTTCGAGGACGGCGCGCGCGTCGGGACTAATCAGCACGCCGGCGCGGCCGACCCCCGCCACCTCGCCCGCGTCGCGTCCGTGGGCGGGGTGCCCGGGTGCCTCGAGCGCGGCCGCCAAGCGCAGGTCGGGGGCCTCGGCGAGGCACGCAACGATCCGCGTGCCCATCCGGCCTGCCGCGCCGGCGGCGACGATGTCGATCATCGGGACGCCGCGCTTGCGCGGCCGGCTCGCTCGGCCGGAGTCATGGCACGCCGATCTACTTCAGCAGACCGTACGCCTTGAGGATCGCGCGCAGCCGCTCGCGATTGGCGTCCGACATTCGGCACATCGGAAGGCGGAACTCGGGCTCGAGCATCCCCGCCATGGCCATCGCTTCCTTGATGGGGATGGGATTCGTCTCGAGGAA
>JBGPYK010000155.1:0-6039 GCA_041493245.1 Methylomirabilia bacterium
ATCCTGGTCCACGACTACGGCGCGGCCGGCGCCAAGATGTGGCGCAAGCGCAACGCGAGCGTGCCCGCTCACGAGGAGATCATCGAGGAGGTGCGCAAGACCTGCGACGTCGTCGTCGCCGGCGTCGGAGACTGAGGGTCCTGCTCGTCGGGCAGTGTGCTCGACGGAATCCTCCTCGAGAAGGCCGGCGTTCCCGCCGCTTCGATCATCACCGACGTGTTCCAGGCCACCGGCCGTGCGATGGCCGAGCAGTGGGGCGTGCCGTACTACAAGTTCCTCGCCATGCCGCACCCGATCGCGAACCTCACGGAGGCGCAGCTCGACCAGCGCGCCCAGGAGATCGCCTCGGAGGTGGTCAAGCTCCTCCTCCAGGGTCAGGAGTAGCCCCGCGCGCCCGTTCCGGCCCCCCTGGTGGTGCCGGAACCGGCACCTGCAGACCGTGTGGGGCCCGCTCGTCCGTCACGGCCGCCTGCCGTTGCGGCGCGAGCGGGTCCCCACCGCCGACGGCGATTTCGTGGATCTCGACTGGGCAGACGGCCCCGCCGAGACTCCGGTCGTCGTGGTCCTGCACGGCCTGGAGGGTTCAGCCCGATCCCACTATGTGATCGGGTTGCTCCGTGAGGTACTCGCCCGCGGGTGGCGGGGCGTCGCGCTGAACTTCCGCTCCTGCAGCGGCGAGCTGAACCGCCTGCCCCGCTTCTACCACTCCGGCGATACCGGCGACCTCAACGCGGTCGTGGACCTGCTCGTCGCGCGCGAGGCCGGCGTGCGACTCGGCGCCGTCGGTGTCTCGCTCGGCGGCAACATTCTGCTCAAGTGGCTTGGCGAGCGTGAAACGGACGTTCCCAAACAAGTCGTCGCCGCGGTCGGCATCTCCGTCCCCTTCGATCTGGCGGCCTGCGCCCGCGTGCTGGACCGCGGGCTCCAGCGCGCGCTCTACACCGAGAACTTCATGCGCACGCTGCGGCGGAAGGTCCGGGACAAGGCGCGGCGCTTCCCCGGTTTCGTCGACGTCGCGGCCGTGAGGCGCGCCCGGACGTTCGCGGCGTACGACCGTACGGTTACGGCGCCACTCCACGGCTTCGCCGACGAGCACGACTATTGGGCGCGGTCGAGCAGCGGTCCCTATCTCGCGCGGATCCGCCGGCCGACGCTCCTCATCAATTCGCTCGACGACCCGTTCGTCCCGCCCGAGACGCTGCCCGACGTCTCCACGCTGCCGTCCGACGTCGTGGCGGAGTTCACACCAGGCGGGGGTCACGGCGGGTTCCTTGCCGGGCGCTGGCCCTGGCACCCAGAGGCGTGGGCCGAGCAACGGGCGGTGGAGTTTTTGGCGCGCGCGCTGGCGGAGCCGAGCGGGACGGAGCCGCCGTGCTGAGGGACGCCTACGCGCTGCCTGTTACCAGCGCGTCGCCGCCGGCGCTCGAGGCCTACGACCGCGCCGTCCACGGCCTGCTCGGCTGGGACGCCGAGGCCCTGACGCTCTTCCGCGCCGCCGCCGCGGCCGACCCCGGGCTCGCGCTCGCCCACGCCGGTGCCGGCGTCTGTCTCTTCCTCGAGGAGCGCTTCGAGGAGGCCCGCGCGGCGCTCGAAACGGCGCGGACCGCTGTCGCCGGTCAGACGCCCCGCGAGCGCGATCACGTCGAGGCGCTGGCGCTGCTCGTCGCCGGGAAACCCGCCGAGGCGGAGCAGGCGATGCGCGAGCACCTGGACGCGTATCCGCGCGATTTGCTCATCGTGCAGCGCCTCTACTTCATCTGGTTCTGGCAGGGGCGCTTCCCCGAGATGCTGGAGCTGACCTCCCAGCTCACCCGCCACTATGCCGGTGACTCGTTCATGCCGGGGCTCCACGCCTTCGCGCTGGAGCAGGCCGGCCGCTGCGACGAGGCCGTACGCGTGGCCCGCGCCGCGCTCACGCGCAACCCGCGCGACGCGTGGGCGGTTCACGCCTTCGCCCACGCCGTCTACGAGATGGCGGCGTTCGAGACGGGGCTCGCGCGGCTGCCCGCGGCGATCCACCCGTGCTCGCACCTCGGCTGGTTCAGGAATCACCTGCTGTGGCACCTGACGCTCATGCACCTCTCACGCGGGGACTACGCCCGCGCGCTCCGGCTGTCGCGCACCGTGTTCGAGCGCGCGCCGTCGTCGATCGCGGGTGATCTGCACGACTCGATCTCGCTGCTCTGGCGGCTCGAGCTGTGCGGGCAGGACGTGCGCGACCGCTGGGCGCCCTTCACCGCCATCGCGGGCGAGCGCCTCACGCGCCCGAGCCTTCCGTTCCATGTCGTCCACGTCGCGATGGCGCTCGTCGGCGGCCGGGACTGGGCCACCGCCGAGCGGCAGGTCGCCGTCCTGCGCGAGCGCGCGCCGCGCGACCGCACCGAGCTCATCGGCTCGGTCGTGCTGCCGCTCGTCGAGGGCGTCCAGGCGTTCGGCGGCGGCGACTACCGGCGGACGATCGAGCTGATCGAGCCCGTCCGCAACCGCATCGTCGAGCTGGGGGGCAGCCGGGCCCAGCGCGACGTGTTCCACGACACGTTCCTCGAGGCGTGCTTCCGGGCGGGCGACATGGGCCGCGCGGAGCGGCTCCTCACCGAACGCGTGGCGCGGCGCCCGGATTACCAGTGGGTGACGCGGAGGTCGACGGCGCGCGGAGCCGCATGACCCCGGCCGCGGCCGTCATGGCCAAGGCCCGAGGGGCGGTCGGCGCTCTGCCCAGGGCGCGGCCTGCTCGAACGCGGCCGCTGCCCGGAGCACGCCCGCCTCGTCCCGCCAGCGGCCGACGATCTGGAGCCCGACGGGCAGGCGGTCGCGGGTGAAGCCGCACGGCACAGAGATGGCGGGCAGGCCGACGACAGTGAAGGCATACGTCAGCAGGACCCACTGGATGTAGTTCGTCATCGGCACGCCGTTGATCTCGCGAGGGTACGACGTTTCCACGGGGAACGGACTCACCGCCGTCGTGGGCGTGACGATGAAGTCGTAGTGCTCCTGGAACCGCCGCACGCGCTCCCACAGTGCGGTGCGCGCTCGCTCTGCCCGGGCGATGTCGGAAGCCCGGAGGGTCAACCCGTACTCGATGTTCTTCACGAGGTTCTGCTGCATAAGATGCTGCCATTTGGTAAGTTTATCCTCGTGTCTGACGACCATCCCAAGGCCTCGGCTCGTCATCACGATGTCGAGCAAGCCCTCGAAGTCTGGGTGGGCGTCTTCCACGCGGGCGCCGAGCTTGCCCAGCACCCGGGTGGCCTCGGAGGCGACGCGGCGGACCTCGTGGTCCACGGGGGTCACGCCGAGGTCGGCGCTCCACGCGATCCGCGCCCCGCGGAGTGAAGGCCGGCGCACGGCGGCGAGGAAGGCACGGCCGTCGACGGGGTAAGAGAGCGGCGAGCGCGGGTCGGGGCCAGCGATGACCGAGAGCATCAGCGCGAGGTCGCCGACGGTCCGCGCCATCGGTCCCGTCACCGAGTAGCTGTCCCAGGCGAGGGGTGAGGGGTAGGGCGGTACGAGACCGGGTGACGGACGGAGACCGACGACGCCGCAGAAGGCCGCCGGGATCCTGAGCGAGCCACCGAGGTCCGTGCCTTGGGCGAGCGGCCCCATGCCGGTGGCGAGGGCGACCGCCCCGCCACCCGTCGAGCCACCGCACGTCAGCGCCGGGTTCCACGGGTTGCGCGTGGCGCCGAAGACGGCGTTGACGGTGTTGGCGCCCGCCCCGAACTCGGGCGTGTTCGTCTTGCCGATCACGATGGCGCCCGCGGCCTTGAGCCGCGCCACGACGAGGGCGTCCTCCTCGGGCACGTGGTTCTCGAAGATCTTCGAGCCCCAGGTCGTGCGGATCCCGCGGGTCGGCGTCAGGTCCTTGATGGAGACGGGCACGCCGTGCAGCGGCCCGGGCGCCGCGCCGCGCGTGAGAGCGCGCGTGGCCACCCGCGCCGCGGCCAGCGCCTGCTCCGCCGCCACCGTGCAGTACGCATTGAGGGCGGGGTTGACGCGCGCGATCCGCTCGAGCACCGCTCTCGTCACCTCGAGCGGTGAGACCTGCTTACGGCGGATGAGGTCGCGGAGTCGGGTGGCCGGCGTGAAGCAGAGATCGTCGTCGGTCATTATGCCAGCCTCGTCATCGGGCGAGCACTCGCCGGGGATCGAGGGCGTCCCGCAGTCCGTCGCCGATATAGTTGATGGACAATACGGTGAGGAAGATGGCGGTACCGGGGAAGAGCGCCCAGTGGGGCGCGAAGTCGAGGTTGTCCTTGGCGTCGAAGAGGATCCGCCCCCAGGTCGGGATGTCGGGCGGGAAGCCCAAGCCGAGGAAGGAGAGCGTCGACTCGGCGAGGATTGCCGCCGCGACGTCGAGCGAGGCCGCCACGATCACCGGGCCGAAGGCGTTGGGCAGGATGTGGCGGACGATTTGCCGCCGCGCGCCGGCCCCCAGACCCCGCGCGGCCTGCACGAAGTCCTGCTCGCGCAGGCTCAGGAACTGGGCACGCACCAGGCGCGCCACCGGCATCCAGCGCAGCGCGCCGATGACGGCGACGATCAGCACGAAGATCCCCGTCTCCGGCCCCAGCGCTTTGCGCACGAAGTCGCGGAAGAGATAGACCACGAGCAGGAGCAGCGGGAGCTGGGGCAGGGCGAGGAAAAGATCGGTCATGCGCATGAGGACGTGGTCGGCAACCCCGCCGTAGTAGCCCGCGAGCGCGCCCACGATCACGCCGACGCTCAGCGCGATCAGCATCGCGGTGACGCCGACCGCCAGCGAGATCCGGCCGCCGTAGAGGATCCGGGCCAGGAGATCCTGCCCGAGGTCGTCGGTGCCGAGCGGGTGGGCGAGCGTCGGGCCGCGGAGCTTGGTCTTGAAATCGATCTCGTCGATGGGCGTCCGCCAGACGAGCGGGCCGAAGACGAGCACGGCCGCGATGGCGCCGAGCACGCAGATACCCACCAACGCGAGCCGGTGGCGACGGAAGCGCCGCCACGCCTCGGCGCCGAGGCTCCGGGCCCGGCGCGGCGCGGCGGCCGCGGCACGACCGGACAACGCGTCAGCGGTAGGAAATCCGGGGATCGAGCCAGCCATAGATGATGTCGGCGATCAGGTTGAAGACCACGACGAGCACCGCGTAGACGAAGGTGATGGCCAGAACGACCGGCGTATCGGAGGCGAGGACGGCGGCGATCAGCAACGAGCCGATCCCGGGCACGCGGAAGATCTGCTCGGTCACGACGGCGCCGGCGAAGATCGTCGGGACCTGCAGCGCGATGACGGTGACGACGGGGATGAGGGCGTTCCGCACCACGTGCTTGCCCACGGTCCGCGCCTCCGACAGTCCCTTGGCGCGCGCGGTGTTGACGTAATCCAGGCGCACCACCTCCAGCACCGCCGCGCGGACGAACCGGGTGAGGGTCGCGCCCTGGAAGAGGCCGAGGACGGCCACGGGCATGATCGCCTGCTTGGCGTGCTCGGCGAACCAGCGCCAGCCGCTCGCGTCGATGTCGGCCCGGTAGATGAAGGGCAGCCAGTCGAGCCAGATGCTGAAGACCAGGATGAACAGGAGTCCCGTGAAGAAGGTCGGCAGCGAGAAGCCGACGAAGGCCAAGGTGGTCGCGACCTGGTCGAAGATCGAGTACGGGCGCACCGCCGACAGCACGCCCACCGGCAGCGCCACCGCGAGGGCGACGCAGTACGCGGAGCCCAAGACGAAGAGGCTGACCGGCAGGCGCTGGAGGATGAGCCGATCGACGTTCATCCGGCTTTGGAAGGAGAAGCCCCAGTCGCCGCGCACCATGGACGTGAGCCAGCGGACGTAACGCACGGGCAGGGGGTCGTCGAGGCCGAACTGCGCGCGCAGACGCTGCGCGACCTCGGGCGGGACGTTGGCGTTGGTGGCGAGCTCCTCGAACGGATCGCCGGGCGCCAGGGCGAGCACCCCGAAGAGGACCACGCTGATCCCGAGCAGCACCGGGATCGCGATGAGGATGCGGCGGAGAACGTACCTAGACATGCGGAGGTCGGTGGCGGGCGGCGAGCCCGCCGCCGAT
>JBGPYK010000167.1:0-5759 GCA_041493245.1 Methylomirabilia bacterium
AACGTGCGCCTGCTCGTCGACGAGCTGGACGCGAGCGGCCAGGTGATCGACCAGCGGCTGAGCTGGCTCGGATTCACGCTCACGCCAGGCACGACCGCGCCGTTCGAAATCGCCGTGACGCATCCCACGCCGAACTACCGCGTCAGCGTCTTCGCCTTCGACTGGGTCCAGACCGGCCGCGGCCGCAACCGGTTCTAAGAACATGGGGGGCCCCGACATGGCCCCCCATTCCCGACTATTCACATGGGGGCCCCGGCATGGCCCCCATCCCCCCAAACGCTCGGAGCGCCCCGGCAAAGCCGTGGCGCTCCTCGATCGCCGACAGGCTCAGTGATCAGGTCTTCAACGCCAAGAGAAGGGCGAGGTGGTCGCGCAGCTCGCGCGTGATCAGGAAGTGTTCCTTGACGCGCCGATGCGCAGCCTCCCCCATCTTCCGCCGCAGGGCCGGTTGGCTCAGGAGGTGGCAGATCCGTTGGACGGCAGTCTCGACGGAGTGCACAGCATAACCCGTCTCGCCGTCGATGATCTGGGCGGCGATGCCGCCGGTCGCGCCCCCGACGACGGGCTTGCCCTTCCACATCGCTTCGGCGACGGTGAGGCCGAAGCCCTCCCGCAGTGATTTCTGAATCACGATCGTCGCGGCGCGCTGCAGCGCGTTGATTTGCACGTGCGCGTCGTCCGGGAGGCCGAGCACGTGGATGTCGCGGTCCCGCCCCGCCGCCTCTCGGACCTGCGCGAGCACCTGAGCCCCCTCCGAGTCGTCGCCGGCGCTACCCCCCGCCAGCACGAGCCGCACGTCGTAGTCCCGCTTGATCGTCTGGTACGCGCGAATGACGCCGATGGAATCCTTCAAGCGATCGAAGCGGGACACCTGGACCAGGAGCGGCTTGTCGTCGGGGACGCGCAGCGCTTCCAGCGTCTGCCGGATCTCGGGGGCGCTCATCCAGCGATTCTTCTCGGCCAGGGGGTCGATGGACGGGTAGACGAGAAATTGAGGAATCAGCAGGTGCTGGGCGAAAGTGGGTAAGGAAACGACGGCGGCGTCGTACCGCGCGATCCACCGGCGCAGGAACGACCAGGCCCGACGCTCCGGCGTCGCCAGATCGACGTGGCAGCGCCACACCCAGCGGCCCGCACGCGGCCCGCCGTCGATCAGCGCCGCCGGTGGCGGGTCGTGCACGAATACGACCTCGCCGTCGATCTGCAGGCGCTCGGCATTCCTCCGGTTCACCTCCACGTAGTGCGCGCGCATCTCCGCCGTGATCGTCGGGGCGGTGCCCTGCAGGGCGTGGTGGAGCGCTGTGGTCGTGAGGGAGAAGTCCGGATCACCCTCGATGACCTCCCACCGCGTGACGACGCCCACGCTGTTCAAGAGCGACGTGAGACGACGGAGAATCGCGGCGCCACCGCCGCCGATGCGCGTGGAGTTGACGTGAACGACTCGTCGTCCCCGCACTCGATCGGCGAGCCGGAACAGAGCCTCCACGGCACCCGCGGGCGCGGCGTCCCGATAGCTCTCGAGCGTGATCTCCTCAGGGCTCATCGTCGATCAGCTCCCCGGCTCCCTCGGGGTCGATCGTACGGAGCACGCGCTTTCGAAGATCTTCCAGGTCACCGAGATACGGATTGATGCTGGCGATCTCGTCGGCCAGGCCGGTCAGCCCCAGTTCCCCGCCGATCCACTCCGCGAAGTCACCCCCGGGGCTGCCCCACAACCCTCGGGCACAGATCACGTGCAGATAGAGGGCGCTCGCGTCGACCCGACGCAGCGCGAACTGGAACTCGGCGAGGTCATGCGCCACGAGCCCCGCCGGCACCTCAATCACACGCGCCTGCGCGAAGAAGAACGGCCGGCCGAAGACGACTCGAGGCGCCGGGGCCAGCGCCGACATGTGCTCATGGAGGATCGCGACGATCTCCCCGCGGAGCCCTTCCAGGTTTTGATATCGGAACGGGTCGACGGTCGACAGCCGCTCCGCGAGCCCGACGTCTCCCACCTCGGAAACGCCCCAGTCGGCAAAGTCGTTGGAATAAGGCCCGCGCACCTCCGGACCCCCTGCGAATCGTCGGTGGGTGTGGAAGTACACCGCGCCGGCCGGAACACGCTCGAGCATCTCCTTCAGCTCGTGCTCGTCCCAGGCGCAGAACCCGAGCATCTCCGTGAGCTGGACGCAGCCGGAGAACACGAAGGGCATCATCAGCTTCATTCACCGCTCCGGTTTCGCCAGAGGGATCCCGTACTTGGCGAGCTTGTTGTAAAGCGTCTTGAGACTGATGCCCAGCGTCGCGGCGGCGCGGGGCTTGTCGTAATCGAAGGCATCCAGCGCCCGGACGATGAGGAGGCGCTCCATCTCGCGAAGCGACATCACCGGGGCATCCTCCATCGGCGTCGGCCCCTTGACGCTCCGATTCTCGCGGGCGTTGAATTCCTCGATGAGGAGCCTCACGAGATGTTGGATGTCATCGACCCGCTCCCGCAACGGCGGCAGCTGGATGGTGAAGACGTTGATGCGGTACAGAAGGTCTTCGCGGAGCTTTCCGCTCGCCAGCGCCTCCGCCGGGTCACGGTTGGTCGCGGCGATGATCCGCGCGTCCGCGACGATCTCGCTCTTGCCACCCAGCCGTCGGAACGACGCGCCCTGGAGCACCCGCAAGAGCTTGGCCTGCATGAGTACGTCCATTTCAGCGATCTCGTCGAGGAACAGGCTCCCACCACAGGCCAGCTCGAAGCACCCGAGGCGTCGCTCGCTCGCCCCTGTGAACGCCCCGCGCTCGTGTCCGAAGATCTCGCTCTCGATCAGCGTTTCCGGGATGGCGGCGCAGTTGACCGTCACGAAGGGCCCGCCGGCCCGGCTCGAGTGCTCGTGGATCGTCCGCGCCACCAGTTCCTTGCCCGTCCCGCTCTCGCCGAGGATCAGCACGGGCGCCGTGCTCGAGGCGGCCAGCTCGATCCACCGGTACACCTCCTGCATGGCGGGCGACTGTCCCGCGAGTTGACCGAAGCGACCACTGTCACGCAGCTGATGAAGCAGGAGATCGACCTCCCGGCCCAAGGCCGCCCGCGCGATTGCCTTCTCGAGCCTCACCTGCAGCTGTGCGACCTCGACCGGCTTCGTCAAGAAATCGGCGGCGCCCCGGCGCATCGCCTCGACGGCCGTTTCCACTGAGGCGTGACCCGTAAGAAGGAGCACCACCGGGGGACGGGCCGCCTCCCGCATCCGCTCGAGGAGCTTCAGCCCGTCCATCTCGGGGAGCACCAGATCGGTGATCACGACATCGGGACGATACTCGTCGACGAGCTCGAGCGCCGCTTCCGCAGAGGCCGCGGTTTCTACCTCGTATCCCCAGCCGGCGACGATACGGGCCAGTCCCTCGCGCGCGTCAGCCTCGTCGTCGACGACGAGGAGTCGGGGCCGACCGCCTTGATCACGTCCGCGTGGGCTCACGCGCTCGGCCCGAAGATGATCATCCACCCCGTTCCCCCCTCTCCACCACCTGAGAGCGTGTGGGAG
This sequence comes from Methylomirabilia bacterium, assembly GCA_041493245.1. Classification (GTDB taxonomy): domain Bacteria; phylum Methylomirabilota; class Methylomirabilia; order Rokubacteriales; family CSP1-6; genus DATHGT01. Next base: position 3,513 of record JBGPYK010000167.1, read on the forward strand.
TATCGACGAGCGCCACGGTTTCGCCGGGGCGCTCCGAGCGTTGGGGGGTTTGGGGGGCCATGTCGGGGCCCCCCATCTCCCTAGTCCTGATCGACCATCAGACGGACGGTGACCCGCCGCTTCTTCTCGGCCGGTGCCGAGGGATCCATGATCGGACCGAGACCAACGAGGCGGACCCGCGACAGCTGCACGCCCTTGTCCACGAGGAACCGTTGGACCGCCTCGGCCCGCCGCTGGCTCAACTGATAGTTGTAGTCACGCTTGCCCTGCGGATCCGTGTAGCCCGTCAGCTCGACGGTCAGACTCGGATTCGCCTGCAACTCCTTGAGCACCGAGGCCAGTACGGTCTGGGCGCTGTCACCGAGGTCGGCTCGGTCGAAGCCGAATGTCACGTCGAAGGTGTCGGTGACCTTCTGGTTGTAGCGACCCGCCCAGAGGCGCGTGAGCCGGCTATCCACATCGTTCGCCTTGGCCCGGGCTCCCTGCGCCAAGTCGCCCGCTACGCCCACGGATCCCTCCACGTTCTGCACCCGCGAGTCCACCCCCTCCAACCGCTGGCCGACTTTCTGGCTCTCGTCGGTCACCCGGCCTTCCACGGTGTTCACCCGCGAGTCCACCCCCTCCAACCGCTGGCCGACTTTCTGGCTCTCGTCGGTCACCCGGCCTTCCACCAGGTTGATGCGTTGGCCGGTCTCGATCTCCTGCTTGCCCAGCGCCTGGCGAACCCAGCCCTTCGTCGCGCAGGCCGAAGCCAGAAACACGATCGCCGTCAACAGGACCGCCACCTTCGTTAGCTCACGCATAGACCCTCCTTTGTCTGGTGTTCCATTGGACCCCTCTCGCCGGTTTTGAGATCGGACGCCTCGCATCAAGGTGTCCCTCCCAACAGGCTTGGTTCCACCGCCGCCTCAGCATGGGGCAAAGGTCTTGCCAGGTGGCGACGAGACGGAAAACGGGGGATTGATGCGTACTTCGGGGGCGGCCCCGGTGGCCTCCGACTGTGCCCGTGTAGCTGTTACACACCCTCCCGGTACTTCTTACTCACTACCCCGGCTACGGGCTGCGACGCGCCAGGGCCGTCTACGACTGGCGATCCGCGTCACCGCGACGCGGATCGCCGGCGCCGGCACCTCGGCCGCCGCCTCGAGGGACCCGCTGCGTGAGATCGACGAGCACGGATGTTGTCAGGACCGCGTCTGCTGTTTTTGTCTGGCCTCGCCGGAAGTACTGAACCCGCCCTTGTTCTTCATCCTCGTGACCAGCTCCGCGTACGAGGCCGTCCGAATGATCTTGTCGAACTGGACGCGATAGTTAGCGACGAGGCTCACCCCTTCGATGATGACGTCGTACGTGAGCCATCGATCCCCGCGACGAAGCATCCGGTAGTCGATCGGAATCTCGGTTCCCTGCTTGGCACTGAACCGGGTCTTGACCGTGACCACGTCGCCGTCCGCGACTTCGCCGGCGTACGTGATCTTCTCGCCGCTGTACCGCTCGATCTTCGATACGTACGCGTGCTCGAGCAGGTCAGCGAACAGTGACACGAACTCTTGTTGATCCTTCTCGCCGAGGCGCTGCCAGTGCGCGCCCAGCGCACGCTTCGCCGTCTCCTGAAAGTCGAAGATGTTGTCGGCTTCCTTCCGAATGGACGCTCGCAGCTCCTTCGTCTTGGCCTCGAATTTCTGGGTCGGGTCCTCGACGATGCTGATGATTCGGTCGACGGATGTCTTCAACTGGTCGGTCGCCGGCCCCGCCCAGGCTTTTGACGAGGTCGCGAGCAACAGACCCAGGCCGAGGAAAACCGCCAGGCACCCGACCTTGTCCACCGAGGCTCGTACGCAGCGCATGGCATGCCTCCCCCGACCCTCCCGGGCGGTGGCGATCAGGCAGTCCACGAAATCGAGAGCGAGAAGAACCGGTACGATTCTCCAGCCCAGGCTCATCACGACCGTGGTTCCGATCAGCGTCTTGATCATTGATCGTGTCCTCCTCGGTACGAGCTTTCAGGCCTGACAAGGAGCATCGTCCATGCCACAGCGGGCCACCGTAACTACCCGATGTCATGACCCCAACTCACTGCGGGGTGTGTATCTTTGTCCATGGCCTGGCAAGAGTTACACGCAGGCTGCTGAAAAAGGCCCATCTGCTTCGTTGGCGCCCTTGGCCGCCCGCTCAACGTACAGGGAGTACGCCTCGCGTGCGGCCGGCGGGCGCCGCCTCGCATCTGGACCTTTTTGAGCAGCCTGC
>JBGPYK010000547.1:0-2461 GCA_041493245.1 Methylomirabilia bacterium
CCGGGGGACCCGACGCGCGCCTCACCCAGATCGCCGCCTACCGGATCATGCCCGAGTCACTCCTCCTGCGCATCGCGCCCGTCGCGATCGCGCCTGGATGGCTCGACCGGCGGAGGGTGCGGGTTGCGTGCGAGGCGTGCGGCGAGGGCGTGAACTACCAGCGCGAGATCGTGCGTCGCGGCCGCACGCTCTGTCGCGCGTGCGCCGGCGTCAGCTACTACACCCCGCTCGCGTCCACGTCGCCGCCGTCCCAGCCCGCGCCCGCTCTGTAATTCCCGTCATACCCGCGCCGCTGCGGCGCGCGCGACGATCGACCCGGGCGCGCTGATGACGCGAGCCCCTGGATTACTCATGAACTCGCACACGGTAGTCGAACGGTGACCCGGCGGGAGGCGGGCGCCGACGATCAAGGACCTTTACCCGAACGCGTGGACCGACATCTACCCGGACGAGGTGCTCGGGGCGGCGGACGCCCGCCCGTACTCGGGCGCACTCGGTCTCGAGAACCCGATCTCCCGCGGCCGCGCGACGCCGGTGCTCGATCAGATGGCCGAGGGCTGGGGCTCGATGACGGTCAAGCCGGACCAGCACGCGCTCGGCAGCGGCGTGTGGCGCGACGGCTCGTGGCGCGTGGTCATCACGCGGCCGATGGTCTCCGACGACCTGAACGCGCCCCGGCTCACGCCCGGAGACCGGACCGTCGCCGCCTTCGCGGTGTGGGAGGGCGGCCACCGCGAGGTGGGCTCGCGCAAGGCGTGGTCACCGTGGGTTCCGCTGGTGATCGCGCGATGACGGCCGAGGCGTCGGTCCTGCGAGCCACCGACGAGGAGGTGGCCCTGGCCTCCGCCGCGCCGGCCTCTATCGCCTCCTCGGCGCCGCCTTCGCGTATCCGGGGCCGGAGCGCTGCGCCGAGGTCGGCCGGCTGGCGAGCGTGATCGCGGAGAGCGGGCCGGGCGACGCCCGGCTAGCCGGTGCGCTGGCGGCCCTCGTCGCGGCCGTTCGTGATGCCGTTCCCAGCGCCGTCGCCGCGGAGTACGTCTTTCTCTTCGACCGTGAGGTGCGCTGCTCCCCCCACGAGGGCAGCTACGGTGACAGCCCCCAGCTCGCTGGTAAATCGGCCCTCCTCGCCGACGTCTCGGGCTTCTACACGGCGTTCGGCCTCGAGCCCTCGGCCGGAGAGCCCGACGTCGAGGATCATGTCGCCGCTGAGCTAGAGTTCATGAGCGTGCTCGCGGTCAAGGAGGCATGGGCGCTCGCGCAGGAAGAAGCGGAGGGGTTCGCGGTAACACGGCGAGCACAGGCCGCGTTTCTCACCGATCACCTCGGCCGGTGGGCAGGGGTCTTCGCCGAAGAACTCGCGACCGCCACGCCGCTTCCCTATTACACGACGGCGGCGGCGCTGCTCTGCGCCTGGATCGACGCGGAGTGCGAGCAGTTCGGCGTCGCCCCCGTCCGCATCGCCCAGCGCCTCGGCCACGACCCCCAGGAGGCCGAGGCCTTCACCTGCCCCATGGCGGAGCCAAGCTGATGAAAAAGGGCCATCTGCGTCGTTGGCTCGGTCGCGCTTCCCTCGCCGCCTAGCATCTGGCCCTTTTTGATCAGCCTGGGGTCTCGAGCGTCCGGCGGATGTTCGCGGCGAAGTCGGCAGCCATCTGCCGGGCCTTGCTCTTGATGACGGTGAGGCCGAGGGAGGCCAGCTTGCCGAACACCGTGAGGTCGGTGCGGTAGCTCACCTCCGTCTCCGACGGGCCCAGCTCTCTGAGACGCAACTCAGCGCCGAGCTTCACGCGCTCCTTCAGCCGCGCATCCATTCCCTCCGCCACCGAAACGATCCGGCTCGGCTCCTCGATCTCGGTGACGACAACCTGCAGCGCGAACGACACGCTCAGGAACGAGACGCGCGCCCCCGCTACGACGTGATACGTCCGATCGTCGATCACGTCGACCTTCTCGGCCCCGGGAATACACCCCGCCACCCGCCCGGGATCGCGCAGGAAGTCCCACACGGCGCGGATCGGGACCCGCACGACGAACGTCTCCTCGAAGATCATCGCATCGTTGGTCTTGGTGCGCCTGGGGCGAATCGAACGCCCGACCCTCGGATTAGAAGTTCTCCTTCCCTTCGAGCCATTTTACCAGTGTAGCCGCACGCTTAGCTCTTCGCTGACCGTCTCTGTCTGGTGCGCCAGAGTGCGGCCAATCGCATAGTTCACGATCACGAACGGCCGGTCACTCCGGCGGCGCGACGCGGCCAAGGAAACTGGCCAAGGAAACTTTGGTCCGGCAAGGCTGCGTGGATGCCCGCGATCCTCCGAAGGCGGTCGTAAAAGGTCGGGCGATGTACGCGGATCTTGCGACCCACGCGCACCACGGGTAGCGAACACTTGCGGAACGATCGTTTCTGGCGTATTCGGAGGGCATCGCGCAAGAACGCTGCCGACCGCCGCCGGATGTCGTTCAG
>JBGPYK010000564.1:0-2386 GCA_041493245.1 Methylomirabilia bacterium
AACGGATCGCCGGGCGCCAGGGCGAGCACCCCGAAGAGGACCACGCTGATCCCGAGCAGCACCGGGATCGCGATGAGGATGCGGCGGAGAACGTACCTAGACATGCGGAGGTCGGTGGCGGGCGGCGAGCCCGCCGCCGATCAGGCCGCTACGCCTCGCGGTACCAATGCGAGAGGCGCCAGAGCGAGGAGTCCCAGCCCGAAAGGTCCATGCCACGCAGCTTCGTCGCGGCGGCGTTCGAACGGTTGCGCCAGTTCTCCGGAATGATGACGACGTTGTTGACCACCAGGTCGTTCATCTGGATGAACATGGCCGCCCGCTTCACGGCGTCGAGCTCGACCTCCGCCGTCTTCCACAGGCGGTCGTACTCCTCGTTGCGCCAGCGCGTGGGATTGCGGCCCGCCCACTGGTTGGCCCTCTGCGCCGCTTCCGTCGAGAGAAACTGGTTCATGAAGAACTGCGGGTCGGGCGACGTCATCGTGGTGTTGTACATCTGCATGTCGGCGTAGAAGTGGGTGTACGTGTCGGGGTTCGCCGAGTCCGAGGAGAAGAACACGGCCGCCGTCACGGACTTGAGCTCGACCTCGAGGCCGGCCTTCACGCAGGCCTGCTTGACGATGGCTTGGTTCTTCTGCCGGAGCGAGTTGGTGGAGGTCTGGAACAGCAGCTTGATCTTCTTCCCGTCTTTGCCGACGCGGACGCCATCCGCGCCGCGCTTGTAGCCGGCCTCGTCGAGCAGACGGTTCGCCTTGTCGACGCTGAACTCCCATTTTGTGTTCCTCGAGCGGAAGCGCGGCGGGGTGTTGATGAAGTTCGAGGTCGCCTGGCCCGTCTGCCCGTACAGCTCCTCGGCCACCGTGCCGCGGTCAACGAGATACGCGAGGGCCTGGCGGCACTTCGGGTCCTGGAAGAAGGGGTGCTTGGACTTCACGCTCCCGCGCTCGCCATCGACCTCTGTCCACGGGTCGCTCTGATTGAGCTGGATGTGCTCGATGTTGCCGGCGGGGATGTTCAGGACCTGCCCCTTGCCTCCCTGCTCGAGGCGCCGCAAGACCTCCCACTCGACCTGCAGATTCCAGGCGAAGTCGAACTCGCCCGTCTGGAGCACCGCGCGCGCGGCCGAGGTGGGATCCCCACCGCCCTTGAGCTCGACGACATCGAAGAACGGACGGTTGGGGAGGTGGTAGTTCGGGTTGATCTCGAAGCGCACGGAGTCGCCAGGTTTGAAGTCCACGACACGGTAGGGACCGGTGCCGACGGGCTGGAGGTTCTGCGGGGCCTGGCGGGAGTTGGCGCCCTGGTAATCCTTGAAGAGGTGCTTCGGCATGATGTAGCCGCGCACGCCGAAGAACGCGTCGTACCAGAAGGCCCGCGGCTCCTTGAAGTGCACCTTCGCCGTGTGATCGTCGATGCGGTCGATCTTCTCGATGTCCCGGTACGCGGTGACGGTGACCGCGGCCGTGGCCGGATCGGCGGCGTACTCCCACGTGAAGATCACGTCATCGGCGGTGAAGGGCTTGCCGTCGTGCCACTGGACGCCCTTCTTGAGGCGCCACGTCACGCTGCGTCCGTCCCTGGCGAGTCCGCCGTTCTGCGCGGAGGGAACCTCCGCCGCCAGGATCGGGACGAAGTTGCCGTCGGGGTCGAAAGCGCAGAGGGGCTCGTAGCAGGGGCGGCACGCGTCTTCGTCCTTGGTGCCCGTGGCGAAGTGCCCGTTCAGCAGCGTCGGTGCTTGCCACCACAAGAGCCTCAGACGCCCACCGCCCCCACGCTTGCTCGGCGTGAACGTTGCCGCTGGCCGTGGCTGCGCGTGGGCCACGCCCGCCGAGGCCAGCATTCGGGCGGCGAGTGGCGCAGTGAGCCCGAGTCCCACCATGGTGTGAATGAACCGCCGCCGCGAAAGGCGCCCGGCCTTCACATCACCGATCAGCTCACGAATCTCACGCTCGTCCATTTCATCCTCCTGGGGCCGATCCGAGGCCGATCAAAACGGCCCAGATGCTAGGCGGCGAAGGAGGGGCGACTGAGGCGTACTCCGAGTACGCCGCAGGGAGACCCCGACTGAGCCAACGACGCAGATGGGTCGTTTTCATCGGCCTCCGCCGAGCATCTGGACGGCGACGTCGATGGCTTCGGTCATGTTCTCGTGGTTGGCGATCCCCTTCCAGGCGCGGTCGAAGGCAGTGCCGTGGTCGACGGACACGCGCAGGAAGGGGAGACCGACGGTGACGTTGACGCCCGACAGTCCCGTCCAGCGGCCGCTCGCCTCGTCGTAGGTGAAGCCCAGCGTCTTGACGGGGATGTGCCCCTGGTCGTGATACATCGCGACCACGATGTCGAACTCGCCGCCCCGCGCGCGGGAGAAGAGCGTGTCGGCGGGGAGCGG
>JBGPYK010000070.1:0-9041 GCA_041493245.1 Methylomirabilia bacterium
GAGCGCGGCCGAGTCGCCGTCGTCGACGACGCGGCCCTTGGCCATGACGACGGTGCGGGGCGAAACGACGAGGGCCACGCGGCTGTTCTGCTCTTCGTGAACGCCAGGTGGATCGCAGCGCACCCCAACGGGCACGGGCGAGTTTACGTCACGGGCGGAGATCGACCTTCACCAGTTTGTCGTAGGGGAGGGCGCCCGGCCGGAACTGGCGCTCGAGACTTTCCTTGACCACGCCGCTATCGAGGGGCGTGCCGTCGTGGAGCAGGACAGACGACTGCCGGGATGAGGATCGCGAACAGAAGCGTGATGGAGACGCCGGCGTGGAGCGCGAAGCGGGCACGAAGGCTGAGGGTGCGGTATACGGGCCACTACTCGACCAGGTCGACCCCGACCAGCCTGTCGTGCGGGTCCATGCCGACCGTCATCTCGAGCCCCCTGAGACGCGCCGAGTGCACGACGATCCGCGTCAGGTGGTAGAGAAAGACCATCGGAGCGTCATTCACCACGAGGTGTTGGACCCGCGAGTAGATCCGGTTCAGTTCCGGACCGTCCGGTAGACGCAGAGCGTCATCCAGCAGCTTGTCGACGGCCGGGTTCGTGTAGCGGGTCAGGTTCGTGGTGCCGCCGGAGCGGGAGTGGAAGAGCGGCACCAGGAGGCGCTCAGGATACGGCGCGCGCAGGTGCCAGCCGTTGAGGAACATGTCGCCTTCCCTCGCCCGGACGGCCATCGCCACCTCGCCTTGGCTCGGCTTGCCGACGAGCTCGACAGTCACCCCGACCCGGCGCAGATCGGCCTGGATGGCGCCAGCGGTCTCGGCGTCCATGGCCAAGGCGCTGTTGTGGACGAGGCGGAGGCTCCGTTTCGGATCCCAGCGGGCTCGGGTGAGGAACTCGTGTGCCGCCGCCGGGTCGTGTGGCGCCTGACTCACCTCGGAGTCGTAGCCTTTCATTGCTGGCGACAGCGGCCCTTTGGCCGGAACGGCGGTCCCCCGGCCCAGGAAGAGCGCCATCCGAGGGACGTTGATCGCCTGAGCCGCTGCCCGGCGAACGAGCCGGTCGTCGAAAGGCGGCCGCTCAGTGTAGAAACCCAGATACAGGACGTTCAGCCCGGGCACGGGCACGAGCTTCACGCTGGGGCTTTCCCGGAGCCGTTCGATGAAGGCGGGGCTCCGGACGTCGTGGGTCAAATCGATGCGCCCGGCAAGCAACTCGTCGACCAGCGCCTTCGGCTCGTTGACCACGCGAAAGACAACGCGATCGATCCTCGGTCGACCGGCCCAGTACCTGTCGTTGGCGACCAGGACAAGCTGCTCGTTGGTCCAGGTGGCGAGCTTGAACGGCCCGCTGCAGACCGGCTTCCGCCCGAAGTCCTTGCCGACTCTGGCCAGGGCGGTCGCGCTCACCACGTCAATCTGGCTGAAGTAGTGAAGGCCCGGATACTTGAGCCTGAAGGACATCGTGAGTGGGTCATGGACCGCCACCTCGTCCACCAGTTCGCTGAGGAGCTTTTCCTTGGTGTTTTTGGGGGTGGGCGTGTACAGCGGATGCCCCGGATCGAACTGGCGCTCGAAGCTCGTCTTGACCGCGTTGGCGTCGAGCGGCGACCCATCGTGGAAGAGCACGCCCGCTCTGAGCTTCATCCTCACGTTCAGCCCATCCCGAGAAACCGTCCACGACTCCGCCAGTCCCGGCTCGATGTGCCTTCCGTCCTTCGAAATCGTTATGAGGGCGTCACAGAGCAGCCAGGTGACGCGGATCGATCGCTCGGTGGCCGCCTTGGCGGAGTCGAGGCTTTCCGGGATCCCGGACAGGGCGTAGACGAGCGTCTTCTCGGCGGCCGGGGTAGCGGGGGCGGCCCCGAAGAGGGCCGCCCCGGCGAGCCAGAAAATCAGCAGGAGAGCCGGGCGTCGCGAGACCGTTAGCACCCGCCGTTGCCGAGGTACCAGTGGAATTTCCGCATGCGGAGATTCTCCACGAGGACGCCCTCTTTTTCGAACTGGTCGTTCAGCGCCATGAGCTTCTGCATCAGATCCTTGCACCACCCCCTCTTGTCGTGGGTGAGGAACCAGTCGAATTCCAAGCGCGCGCGAGCCTGGATCGCTGGTTCGTGCAGCGTGCCATCGAGGACGCCCGCGACCTCGACATGGAAATAGAGGTTCGTCTTCGTTGAATCGTGGGCGTTGGGGCGGCCCTCGACGTGCCAGATGTATGCCTTCCAGTCTTTCAGGATGAAGCCGGCTGGAAACGGCGCGGGCGACGCGTCCTCGGGCAATCCGGGGTCGCCTTGCCCCGGGTAAGGGGCGTCTGCGTCTAGGGTGATCGCGGTTTTGAACCGAGCGATCCGGTTCTGATTCTGCTCCCAACGGCCGTTGAGGATGCCCTCGACCCGCATCTCGTACTTGCCGATGATCGCCATGTCCGCCCTCCTCCTCTCAAGGGGTTACTTCAACGTTGCTTCAACACGGTAGCCGAAGAGCCGCCTCACGCCCTTCTTTGCAGGCCCGTCGAGCGGGAGCCTAGGTTGCTCTTTGACGAGTGAGGCTAGGCCCGCCCGGCCGTGTTGTCAAATCGACTCACTCAATGGTGTCCAGGGGGCCGCTGGGATAGACTATAGCCATGGGCCACGCCCAGACGGACGCTCGAGTACCGGGCCTCCTTCAGGAGGAGAGACCCCCGTGAATCCGGGTCGCCTCAGCGATCTGTACCGCAACCTGAGCCTGCGCGCCAAGTTTGCCCTGCCCATTGCCGTCGGCACCATCCTGCTCTTCGGCGCCCTGATTCCGGGAGTGCTGTATCTCGAATCCCGGGCTGTGCGGGAGGGGGCCCACGCGCGCGGCCTCCAGCTCACCAAGGTCTTCGCCCATTCCAGTGTCCAAGCCTTGGTGACTGACGACTTCCTGGCGCTGCGCCAGATCATCAACAGCATCGCCAGCGAGCCGGACGTGCTCTACGCGATGATCTTGGACCCGTCGGGCCGGCTGCTGGCCCACAGCGACATGCGCGAGGCCGGCCGCCTCTATACTGATCCCCGCAGCCTCCGGGCGGCGGGGGCCGAAGCGGCCCTCGTCCAGGAGCTGGAGACGGCCACGGCCAGCGCGTATGACATCGTGGTGCCCATCTACGTGCTCAACGAACGGCGGGCGGTGGCGCGGATCGGGCTGTCGCTCGCGCGCGAGGAGCTGGCGATCCGTCGCACGCGTAACCTGATCGTGACGCTGGGGGTCCTGAACCTGGTGGCGGGGCTGGGGCTGGCCGCCTGGCTGGCTCGCAGCGTGACGCGGCCGGTCCGGGAACTCGTGCAAGTCGCCCAGGAGATCGCCACCGGCAATCTGGACCGGACGATCGCGATTCGGACCAGGGATGAGGTGGGCCAGCTTGGGGAAACGTTCAATCGCATGGCGGCCTCGCTCAAAGCCCGCTGGGAGATCGACCGGGAAATCTCCTCCACGCTGGATCTGGATTCTGTGCTGCGGACCATCGCGCACCATGCCCGGACCCTCTTGAACGTCGATGCCGCGTTCGTGGCCTCCCGGGACCCGGGCGCGGGGGTCGCCGCGGTCGTGGCCAGCTCTGGAGCGCACACCGACTCCCTGCGGGGCCTCGAGATCATTCCCGGACGGGGCGTCGGCGGGCAGGTCTTGGTCACGGGGCAAGCCGCCACCGTGGCCGACTGCAACACGGATCCGCGCATCGTTCCCGAGCACGGAGAGCTGCTCCGCCACGAGGGCCTGGTCTCGGCCCTGGTCGTGCCGATTTCGCTCAAGGGCGAGACCCGCGGACTCCTGTTCGTGGCCAATCGCCGGCCCAAGCTTTGGACCCGGGAGGACGAGCAGGTCCTGAGCCGCCTCGCCGGCCAAGCGGCCGTCGCCCTCGAGAATGCCACGCTCTACCGGCAAGTCAGCCGGCATGCCGAGGAGTTGGAGGCCAAGGTGGAAGCCCGGACGCGGGAGCTCCAGGAGACGAACCACCGGCTGGAGGCGGCCTCCCGGCACAAGTCGGAATTCCTGGCCAACATGTCGCACGAGCTGCGCACGCCGCTCAACGCCATCATCGGCTTCTGTCGAATCGTCATGCGCCGCTGCCAGAGCGTACTCCCGGCCAAGCAGTACGAGAACCTGGAGAAGATCGCGCTGAGCGCGGACCAACTCCTCAGGCTGATCAACGACGTCCTCGACCTCTCCAAGGTGGAGGCCGGGAAGATGGAGGTCCGGCCGGTCACCTTCGGCCTGGAATCGCTGATCGACGCGGGCGTCCGCATGGTGGAGCCCATGCTCGGGGGCGACCCGATCCGCCTGGCCAAGGACATCGAGGCCGATCTGCCACTTCTTCGCACCGATCAGGACAAGCTCAAGCAGATCCTGATCAACCTCTTGAGCAACGCCGTCAAGTTCACGGAGGCGGGAACGATCACGGTGAGCGCTCGGCGCCAGGGCGGTCGAGTCGCCATCGCCGTTGCGGACCCTGGCATCGGCATCCCCGAGGATGCGCTCGAGCAGATTTTCGAGGAGTTCCGGCAAGTCGACAGCAGCAGCACGCGCCGCTACGGTGGCAGCGGACTCGGACTCTCGATCTGCCGCCGCTTCACCCGCCTCCTGGGCGGCGACATCGCGGTGCGGAGCGCGGTGGGGCGAGGCTCGACCTTCACCGTCACCATCCCCATCCGCTATGAGGCCATCGACACCGGCGTGGCGCGCGCCGGCGTCCTGGGGCCGGAGACGCCCGCCGAGCCCTCCCGAAACGGCCGGCTGATGCTCGCCATCGACGACGACCCCGACGCGATCTATCTCCTCCGCGAGAACCTGGGCGATGCGGGTTACCGCGTGATCGGGGCACTGACCGGCGAGGAGGGCGTGGAAAAGGCCCGGGCGCTGAGACCCTTCGCCATCACGCTCGACATCATGATGCCGGACCGCGATGGCTGGGAGGTCCTGCGGGATTTGAAGGCCGACCCGGCGACCAGTGACATTCCCATCATTGTCGTCTCGGTGGTCGACGACAAGGAGCAGGCCTATCACCTCGGCGCCCTCGACTACCTCGTGAAGCCCTTCGAGCGGGAGGCGCTCCTGGGATCGCTCGAACGCATTGTTCAGGCCCGGGGCGCCCCGCCGGAGCGCGCATGAAGAAGATCCTGGTCGTGGAGGACATCGAGCTCAACCGCGACCTCGTGGTGCAGCTCCTCGAGGACCACTACGAGGTCCTGACCGCCTGCGATGGCCAGGCCGCGATTGAGGTGGCGGCGCGTGAGCGGCCGCATCTGATCCTGATGGACCTCTCCCTGCCCGTCGTCGACGGCTGGGAGGCGGCGCGACGGATCAAGGCGAACCCTGCGCTCGAAGACATCCCGATCATCGCGCTGTCCGCCCACGTGATGAGCGGAGACGCGGACAAGGCCCGACTCTCTGGCTGCGACGACTACCTCAGCAAGCCGCTCGATGACGAGCTGCTCCTGGAGAAGCTGAGGAAATTCCTCGGCCCCGCCTGAGCGGCGATTCCCTGTGGCATGATGCGACCATCCCGGATCCTCATCGTCGACGACGAGCCGCTGAACATCGACTATCTCGAGCAGGAGCTGCAGGAGCTCGGCTACGAGACGGTGAGCGCGCGCGACGGCCAGGAGGCCCTCGAGCGAGTTGCCGTCGATGCGCCGGACCTGATCGTCCTCGACGTGAGGATGCCGGTCATGGATGGCTTCACGGTCTGCCGCACCCTGAAGGCGAGCGAGACAACGCGGTTGATCCCGATCGTGATCATGACGACCCTCGACGGGCTCGAGGACCGGATCAAAGGCATCGAAGCCGGCGCGGACGATTTCCTCACCAAACCGGTGAACCAGCGAGAGCTCATCGCGCGGATCCGGACGACGCTGCGCCTCAAGCACACCGTGGACAAGACGCTCCACGAGCTCCGCCAGATCAAGGATCATTTCGCGAAGTTCGTCCCCGAGGCCGTGAAGCGCCTGGTCATCGAGAACCCCGAGGCTCCGGCCCTGGCCAAGCGAGAGCGAGACGTGTCTGTGCTCTTCGTGGACATCAGCGGCTATGTGCAGCTCAGCGAGCGGCTCGCCCCCGCCGAACTCAATGCGCTGGTCGAGCGCTACTTCTCGACGTTCGTCGACCGGATCCACGAGGGCGGCGGGGACATCAACGAGACCGCGGGCGACGGGTTGATGGTCATCTTCGAAGATCCCGATGCGACCGCGCACGCCATCAGAGCCGCGGACACGGCGCTTGCCCTTCAGACCGCCACCGAGGGGCTGAACCGAGACAGCGCCGGGGCTCCCTTGGCGATCCACATCGGGATCAACTCGGGGCTTGCCCTTGTCGGCTCGACCCGCTTCGAGGGGCTTCGGGGCACCCGCTGGACTTTCACGGCCAGCGGAACCGTGACGAACCTGGCCGCCCGCCTCGCCGCCGCGGCCGGGGCCGGAGAGATCGTCGCGGGCCCGGAAACCGTCAGACGTCTGGGCGATCGCTACCGACTCGAACCGCTCGACCACAAGCATCTGAAGAACATCACCGAGAGCATCCGCCTGCATCGCATCCTCGGCCCCTGCCCTCACGAGTGACCGGCCGACGGCGTCGTCCGGGAGGGGCGGGCTGCTCCGCAGCCCGCCCTCGCGCGCCGCTACCGCGCGTAGGCCTCGATGAGCGGCACGCAGAAGTACACGACGAACGCGAGGGAGGCCAGGTAGAGCATCCCGTGAACCTGGCTTGTCTGGCCGACGGCGAGCAGAACTATAGGGTGGGAACGCTCGAAGACCTCGGAATCGATTACGAGACTCATGAGGCGTGGGAAGCGATCCTGGTGCCGGCCGGGATCCCGATGGGTGCGATCAATACCATCGACGAGGTCGTCGAGCATCCACAAGTACGTGAGCGGGAGATGATCATCGATCACGAGCACGTATTCGCCGTGGGTGGCGCTGCTTCACGACTACCCGCTGCCTGAATTCACCGTCATCGTGCGGAAGCCTCAGCCGTGAACCCGAGGCGACCCGCCATGGCCCCCATCGAGGGAGTGCTGGCCGGGGCGCTGATTCGAGATAAGAAGCGGGAGTCATGAACAACGCCGAGCTCATCGTCACCACGTTGCGGGCGGCGGGCGTGAGCCATGGCTTTGGCATCCCCAGCGGGAACGTGCTCCCCCTGCTCGAAGCCATGCGGGTGGGCCGGCTGCCGTACGTGCTCACGGCCCACGAGGGTTCGGCGGCGTTCGCGGCCGACGTCATGGGGCGAGTGACCGGCGCCCCGGGGCTTTGCATCGCGACCCTCGGACCCGGCGCCACGAACCTGACGACCGGCGTCGGCAATGCCTACCTCGATCGTTCACCGCTCCTGGCGATCACGTGCAATCTGCCCACGTCGCAGCTCGGTCGCCGCCTCCAGATGGCCATCGACCATCACGCGCTCTTCCGGCCCATCACCAAGGCGACCCTGGCCCTCCGAGAAGGTCGCGTCGCTTCGGTGCTGACTGAGGCTCTCGAGATCGCCTTGAGCGAGCCGCTCGGGCCCGTTCACCTGGACTTGCCCGAGGACGTCGCGCTGGCTCCGGCCACCGAGGACGTGCCTCCGAATCCGACGGGGCGACGGCTCCACGCGGCATCGGAGGCCTCGATGCGGCGCGCGGCCGAGATCTTGGGCGCCGCTCGCCGGCCCGTGGCGGTCCTTGGCTCGTCAGCCATGCGCCTGCGGAATCCTCACCTGTTGCGGTCGGTGATCGATCGCCACCGGCTCCCCTTTGCGTCGACCACCATGGCCAAGGGCATGATTTCCGAGGATCACCCGCTCTCCCTCGGGTGCATCGAGCGGGCCCGTCGGCAAATTCAGCGCGAGCTCTTGCGCAGCGCCGATCTCGTGGTGGGGCTCGGCTACGACGTCGTGGAGGTGGAGTACGAGGCCTGGATCGGCCCGGTCCCCCTGCTCTCGATCGACGTGGATCCCGTCGATGCGGACGCGAGCGTGACGATCGCCCACGAAGTGATCGGCGACCTCGACGCTTCGCTCGCGTGGCTGGCGCGGCTTCCCCCCGGGCAACCTGAGTGGCCGGCCGACATGGCCGCGCGGCACCGCGACCGTTTTCAGCGCTCGCTCCGTCCTCCGTCGGCTGGATTCGCGCCCCATCACGCGATCGACGTGGTGCGCGATCTGCTCCCCCGCGACGGCATCCTGGCCTTCGACGTGGGCGCCCACACCCACCAGATCGCGTCCCAGTGGACGGCGCATGCGCCCCGGACGTTTCTGATCACGAACGGCTGGTCTTCGATGGGGTTTGGGCTTCCGGCGGCGATCGCCGCGAAGCTCGCGCGGCCGGAGCGCCCTGTCGTCGCGCTCGTGGGAGACGGGTGTTTCCAGATGACGTGTGGTGAGGTGGCCGTGGCCCGTCGCCTCGGACTGTCCTTGCCCATCGTCGTGCTCGACGACGGCTGGCTCTCGCTGATCCAGGTCAAGCAGGTCCGCCGCGACTTTGGCCTCTACGGGACCGACCTCGGAGAACACGGGCACGTGGATCCACCGGCCCACTACTTCGGGGTGCCCGTGGTCGGCGCACGCTCCGCCGCAGAGCTCACTCGAGCCTTGCAGGACGCCCTCGTCGCCGACCACCCGACGGTGATCGAAGCCAAAGTCGACCCCAGCCACTACCTCGAGACCATTTACGATTAACCACACGGGGGGCCCCGATATGGCCCCCCATACCCCCCAACGCTCGGAGCGCCCCGGCACAGCCGTGGCGCTCCTCGATACTCCGACGCGTCACACGGGGCCCTGATTGGTGCCCGGGGCTTGTCTAACTAGTCAGACCAGATCTATAGTGGCCGCCAGGGGGGATCCCGTGGCACACGTGTATTCGACGTACGAGGCCAAGGCGCGGTTCAGCGAGGTGATCCGCAAGGTTCGGGCGGGACAGCGGGTGGTGATCGCCTATCGCGGGGAGGAGGTCGCGGAGATTCGACCGCTGGAGAATCGTGCCGGGAGTCTCGAGAAGACCATGGCGCGGCTGGGGGACCAGGGCGTTCTGGGCCGTCGCGCCAAACCGACGGCACC
>JBGPYK010000284.1:0-4277 GCA_041493245.1 Methylomirabilia bacterium
CGTCGCGCAGCTCGAGCCGGCCCCGCGTCCCCACGACCTCCGCCCAGTTCTGCCGGACGTCGGCCGCCCACGTCAGCATGATCTCCGCCGTGGCGTCAGGAAACGTCAAGCGCACGCTCGCGGTGTCCTCCACCGGGAGCGTCACGTGGCGACGCCGGTCGAGGCGCGCGCTCACCGCCGTGGGCACGGCGCCGATCCAACGGCTGAGCACGTAGAAGACGTGCCAGCCGTGGTCCATGAGCACACCGCCGCCCGCCACCGCGGGATCGACCCGCCAGTTGCCGCCGGTCTCGTCGGCGGCGGCAGCGGGCCGCGTCCGTCGCGTGTGCCAGACGACGCGCCGGACGGCGCCGATGGCGCCCTCGCGGAGCAGCTCCGCGGTGCGGCGCACGATCGGCGCATGGTGCCAGTTGTGGACCGTGTGCAGGACGCGGCGGCTCTTCTCGGCGAGCGCCGTCACCCACGCCATCTCCTCCATCGAGTGGACGAGCGGTTTCTCGCACAGCACGTGCAGGCCGCGCTGGAGTGCACCGTGGATGAGCGAGGCGTGGCTTGAGGGTGGCGTGCAGATGTCGACGAAGTCCAGCCGGCCGGCGTCGAGCAGCGCGTCGACCGAGTCGTACCAGCGGGCGCCGGGCATCAGGGCGCCGCAGGCGGCACGGCGCTCGGGGCGTGTGTCGGTGACGGCAACGATCTCGACGTCCCCCCGCAGCCGCCACGCCGGCGCGTGCCCGTGGAGCGCGACATTGCCGAGCCCGATGACCGCCCCGCGCAGCATACAGCTATAGATCCAGGCCGATCAAAAGGGTCCAGATGCTAGGCGGCCGCAGTGCGAGGTGAGCGCCGGCAGCCGGCGCGAGCCGAGCGGTGAAATGATCGGGATTTTCGGGCCTTTGAAGCGTCGGCTCGGTCGTCGAACGACCTCGCCTCCTACTGCCACGCAGATGGGCCCTTTTCATCGGCCTGCTAAGCGAGGCCGTGCTGGGGCAGCACGACCGCCAGCGCCTCGTCGAGGATGTCGAGGCCGGCGAGGGCCATCTCCTCGCGGATGACAAGGGGCGGGTTGATGCGGATCGAGGGCGAGTACGTCATGGCGACGAGGCCGCGGCGCAGGCATTCCTGGTAGAGTGCCTGGGCCACCGGCTTGGCGATCGGCTCCTTGGTCCGGCGGTCGCGGACCATCTCGATCCCGAGCATGAGCCCCTTGCCGCGCACCTCGCCGACGGCGTGGTACTTCTCACGGAGCGTCTCCAGGCGCGCGAGCATCGCCCGGCCCACGCGGTCGGCGTTCTTCACGAGATCTTCGCGCAGGATAATCTCGAGCGACGCCAGGCCGGCCGCCGACGCGAGCGGGTTGCCGCCATAGCTCGAGGAGCTGGCGCTCGGATTGGACCAGGGCTTGGTCGCGGTGAGCGCGTCGGTCGAGACGACGCCGCTCAACGGAAACCCGCCGCCCACGCCCTTGCCGATCGTCATGACGTCGGGGACGACACCGTCGTGCTCGCTGCCCCACATGAGGCCCGTCCGCCCGAAGCCGGTCAGCATCTCGTCCACCACCAGCAACGCGCCCTGCTCGTGGGCGATGGCCTGCACCGCTCTCAGGAAGCCGTCGGGCGGCACCACGTTGCCCGCCGTGCCCTGGACCGGCTCCACGATGATGGCCGCGATCTCTCCCGCCGTCTGGTGCTTGATGACGTCGCGGATGTACTCGGCGCACGCGATTCCGCAGTCGGGATAGCGCAGCTTGAGCGGGCAGCGGTAGCAGTCGGCATAGGGTGTCAAGTGCTGGCCGGGCAGGAACGGTCCGAGGTGGTGCTTGAAGTCGCTGCCGAGCAGGCCGAGGACGCCGCCGGTCTTACCGTGGAACCCGCCCCAGAACCCGAGGACCTCGTGTCGCCCGGTGGCGAGCTTGGCCAGGCGTAGCGCTGCTTCCACCGCCTCGGCACCGCCGGAGAAGAGCTGGATGCGCGTCAGCCCCTCGGGCATCACGCTGGCCAGCAGTTCAAGAAATTTCGCCCGCGTCTCGGTGGTGAAGCTTCCGAACGTCAGCCGCTCGACCTGGCGCTTGAGCGCCTCCACGTAGTCGGGGTGACAGTGGCCGACGCTGCCCACGCCGATGCCCGCCATGAAGTCGATGTACTCGTGGCCGTCCTCGTCGACCAGGGTGCACCCACGGCCGCGCGCCATCGCGAGGCCCGCGTATTGCGCCAGACCCTGGTACCCGGGGGCGATGTGGTGCTGCTCGCGCGCCACGATCTCCCGCGAGCGTGGCCCGACGTCGCGGCGGTCACTCATCGCCGCCCCCGTCCCACGCGAAGCGCGATATGCGTCGCGATGACCTGGGCCGCCTCCTCGCGGAACTTCGCGAAGCTCGGCCAGGCGTTGAGGTCGAGAAGCACGAGGTCCCCGCTCGCCGTGACGATGGCGTCGCCGCCGTAGACCTCGAGTCCGAGCGCCGCTGCCGCGCGTGAGGCGAGACGCGCCAGGTGCGCGAAGTCGACGGGATGGCCGGCGAGCCGCTGGTCCGCGTGGTGGAACCAGCGAAACCACGCGGGCTCGCCGCGGCGACGGGCAGGACCGATGCCGTAGAACTTCACGAGGTCGCCCTCGACGTGGGGCTGGACGACCGCGCGCGCGATCCCGCGCTCGGCCAGCGCGGCGAGCGCACCGGCGACGGCCGACGGGGTCGAGGCCTGGACGACGTCGCCGTCCTGGGTGTTGTGGACGTCCGCGCGCTTCACCCAGGCGGGCAGGGGCAGGGGCGGAGGCGGTGCTGCGGTGTCGAGGAAGCGGCTCGGCACGAAAGGGACCGCCGCTTCCTCGAACTGCGCCACCATCCGTTCACGATAGGTGTTGAGCACGGCGGCCACGCTGTTCACGTGCGGCACGCCGCGGGCTTCCCATACGGCGAGGGACCGCAGCGCCTCCACGGTCTCGCACATGAGGAACACGAAGTCGGGTGGGACCTCGGCCGGCCCGCCGAGCTCATCCGGAGTCCTGAGCACGATGTGGTACCCGCGCGCCTCGAGGTTCTTGCCTGTGAGGCCGAGGATCTCCGAGTCATCGGACTCCCGACCCGGCGAATGCGTTTGTTCACGAAAGATGCCCCACCCGCACAGCTCGCTCACGCGTCACCTCCCGAAGATTGGCGCGCCATCGCTTCCGCCAGCGCCACGTCGGCCGCACGGTCGACGTCGACGACGCACTCGATCATCTCACCGTAAACCATTTCTCCGCTGGTGACGAGCCAGGCGAGGAACTCACGAAGCCGGCCCAGCCCCGGCGGCGGTGCGAGCACGCGCACGCGCTCGGGAACCACGTAGATGCCGGCCGTGACCACGTCGCCTCCGTCCCCGCCCAGACGCTGGATCCGCCCATGCTCGTCGAGCGTGGCCCAGAGCGGCGCCTCGTCATCGACGAGCGGCGTCACCGCGAGCACCACCGCGTCGGGCGGCCGGCGCCGGGCGGCCTCGACGAAGCGGGCGAAATCGGCCGGGCGGCACCAGGCATCGACCGTGGAGACCACGATCGGCCCGGACGGCGCCGCACCGAGGACCCGGCTAAAGCTCTCGAGGGACGAAGCCGTCGTCCGGACGATCCACCGGATGTCGAGAGCCGGAAAGCGCGCGGCCAGCCATTGGACGCACGCGCGCTCGTCCTTGTTTACGATGACGGTGAGCGAGGCGATGTTCGCCGCCAGGAAGTTGCGGACCACGCCCTCGACGAGCGGCACGCCGGCCACGGGGACGAGGGGTTTGGGCACGCTGAAGCCGGCCTCGCGGAGCCGCCGGCCTTCCCCCGCCGCGATGATCCCGCCTGTCACAAGACCTGGTCCAGATCCCCGAGACAGGCGATGACGCGGTCGCCGGGGCAACAGGGGTTCGCCGCGGTGGCTCCCGAACCGGCCAGCCAGACGTGACGCATGCCCACGCTCCGGGCCCCCGCCATGTCGCGCGACGGTGAGTCGCCAACGAACGTCGCCTCCGCGGGAGCAACACCCAGCGCATCGGTGGCATGACGGAAGATCCGCGGATCGGGCTTGGTGGAGCCGACCCGGGTCGAGTCGACGACGACGTCGAAGAGTCCGTCGATCCCCGCCTCCGCGCAGACCGCTTCGAGGTTGCCGTAGAAGTTGGAGACGATGCCGAGTCGGTAGCGCCGGCGGAGGCGGGCCAGCAGCGCGTGGTTACGGCGGAGATGCGCGAGCGACGCCTCGAGGAAGCCCTCGGCGACACGCGCGGTGAGCGCGGCGTCCTCGACACCGAGGCCGGAGGAGA
>JBGPYK010000145.1:0-6228 GCA_041493245.1 Methylomirabilia bacterium
ACTCCGTCCAGCTTCCCGGCGCCCGCGGCGACCGCTCGGGGGGCGAGCGGCAGTACGTCCCGGCGCTGGCGCGCGCGGCCGTGGCGGTCGGCGTCGACGCGCTCTTCATGGAGATGCACGAGGATCCCGACCGTTCGATGCCCGACGGCCGCCCGCTCTCCGATGGTCCCAACATGCTGCGGATCGACGACCTGCCGCGCCTGCTCGATCAGATCCTCGCGATCCGCGCGGCGGTGGGCGAGTGACGGACCTCCGCGCTCTCGCGGCCCGCGTCCTGCGCCTGGAGGCGGAAGCGATCCTCGCGCTCGTGCCGAAGCTGGACGAAGGCTTCGACGACGCCGTGCGGCTGCTCGAGCGCTGCACGGGGCGGGTGATCGTGACGGGGATGGGCAAGTCGGGGATCATCGGCCGGAAGATCGCCGCCACGCTGGCGTCCACCGGCACGCCGGCCCACTTCCTCCATCCCGCTGACGGCGTGCACGGCGACCTCGGCATGGTGGCCCACGGCGATGTCGTCGTCGCGCTCTCGAACTCCGGAGAGACGGCCGAGCTCCTCGCGATCCTGCCTTCCCTCAAGCGTCTCGCCGCGCCGATCGTGCTCCTGACGGGGAGCGCCCACTCGCCGCTCGCGCGCCAGTGCGACGTCGTGCTGGACGTCAGCGTCGCCGAGGAGGCGTGCCCGATGAACCTCGCTCCCACGTCCAGTACCACGGCGGCACTCGCCATGGGCGATGCGCTGGCCATGGCGCTACTCGAGCTGCGCGGGATCCGCCCCGCGGATTACGCCGCCCGGCACCCCCGCGGGACACTCGGCTGGCGGGTGCTCGTCCGCGTCGCCGACCTCATGCACACGGGCGACGCCGTTCCCATCGTCCCCGTCGATGCCGTCCTCAAGGACGTGATCGCCGAGATGACGCAGAAGCATCTCGGCATGACGACCGTCGTCGCCGCCGACGGCCGGCTGGTGGGCGTGATTACCGACGGCGACCTGCGCCGGCTCCATCTCCGGCCGGGCCCGATCACCGAGTTCAGGGCGCGCGACTTCATGAGTGCGCACCCTAAGCTCGTCGAGGGCGACGCCCTCGCCGCGACGGCGCTCGAGATCATGGAGACGAGCGGGCCGATCACGAACCTCGTGATCGTCGATGGCGACGGCCGGCCTCTCGGCGTCATTCACCTGCACGACATCCTGCGCGCGAAGATCGACGTCTGACCGCAGCGTTTTGTTCTCTCGGGCCGCCGACGTATGGTAGGCTGGTATCGAATTTGCACGATGACCACATGCACCGTCTAGCGAGCCGCATCCTGATCGTCGTCGCGGTCTTCGTCGTGGTCGTGACGGGTGTGCTGATTTCCAGAAGCCGGACGGTGCGTGTCGAGTCCACCGGCCCGGTCCTGTCGAAGGCCGACCTCAGCATCAAGGAAATCCAGCTCGAGGAGGAATCCGGCGGCGTACGCTGGCAGCTCAAGGCCGACCAAGCCCTGGTCTTCGAGGGGGAAGGGCGGACTTGGCTGCGCAACGTGGATCTCAAGGTCCAGGAGCGTGACCGCTCGTGGACGGTCGTCGGCGAGGAGGGCGACCTGTATCGGGGGACGAACACCCTGGAAGTTCGGCGGAAGGTGGTGCTGACGTCGGACGACGGGTTGAGGCTGGAGACGACGGTACTCCGGTGGCACGGCGCCGAGCGCCGACTGTGGACCGACGTGCCCGTGCGTATCTTCCGCAGCCGAGCTGTGATCGATGGCACGGCGCTCGACGTGAGAATGGAGGAAGAGGCGACGGCCGTGCAGGGACGCGTACGCGCCGTGTTCGAGGGCGCCCGAGCGGGAGGCGGGCGATGAGGCCCGGCCTCGCCGTCCTCGTGGCCGCCGTCCTCGCCGTTCCCGCGGGGTTGGCGGCGCAGGGCGCGACGCCCCGACCGGCCCCGGCGCCCGCGCCGGCCACGCGACCCGTGGACGGCAAGAGCCAGGGCGGGAAGACCCCGGAGGGGAAAGGGCAAGAGGATCGTAGCCAACCCGTCACGGTGGACTCCGACCGGATGGAGCGGTTCGGCAAGGAGAGCCTGATCATCTTCACCGGCAACGTGGTGGCGCGGCAGAACAACTCCGTCCAGTACGCCGACCGGATCGAGGTGTACCTCGACGAGAAAGGGGACAAGATCCTGAGGACGGTCTCGACCGGCAGCGTGCGTATCGTGACGCGCGACTGCAAGACCGGTACGGCGAAGCGCGCCGAGTACTTCGAGCTCGAGCAGCGCGTGGTCCTCATCGGCAACGCGCGCGTGTGGCAGGACGACAACCTGGTAAGCGGCGACACCATCACGATCTATCTCTCGCAGGACCGGAACGTCGTGGTGGGCGGGAAGCAGGAGCGCGTGAAGGCCGTGTTTTACTCCAAGGGCGACAACAAGCCCGCCGCCGGCGGCAGCGGGGGCGCCGGGGCGCCCGCCACCTGCGCGAACTGAACGCCATGAACCACTCGTTCGGACGTCAACTGCGAGCTGGTGAAGGACTCGACGCAGCGGAGCACCGGTGGGGGGTGTCGGGGAGGAGCGGCGGTCGCCTGCGAGCTGGTGAAGGACTCGACGCAGCGGAGCACCGGTGGGGGGTGTCGGGGAGGAGCGGCGGTCGCTCCCCCCGACTTTAAATGGAAGGACTCGTCGCGCTGGGCCTGGCGAAATGGTTCAAGCACCGCAAGGTCGTCGACGACGTGTCGCTGGACGTGCAGCGAGGCGAGGTCGTCGGACTGCTGGGGCCGAACGGCGCCGGCAAGACGACGTCGTTCTACATGATGGTCGGATTGCTCCCGGCCGACGGCGGCCGTATCTTCCTCGAGGGTGAGGAAATCACGGCGCTGCCGATGTACCAGCGATGCCGGCGCGGCGTCGGGTACCTCCCCCAGGAGTCTTCGGTGTTCCGGAAACTCACGGTCGAGGAGAATCTCGTGGCGATCCTCGAGACGCTCGACCTCACCGCGGCCGAGCGGCGTGACCGCGCGCGCGATCTCTTGGCCGAGCTGGGCCTCACGCCTCTCGCCCGCTATCCGGCCTTTACGCTCTCGGGGGGCGAGCGCCGGCGCCTGGAGATCACGCGGGCGCTCGTGACGTCGCCTCAGTACCTCCTGCTGGATGAGCCATTCACCGGCATCGACCCCATCGCGATCGGCGACATCCAGGAGATCGTTGGGCGGCTCCGCGAGCGCGGGATCGGCATCCTCATCACCGACCACAACGTGAGGGAGACGCTGGCGATCACCGACCGGGCCTACATCCTGTACGACGGCAAGATTCTCGTGTCCGGCAGCGCGACGGAGATCGCGAACAACCCCACCGCCCGGGAGGTCTACCTGGGCGAGCGATTCTCCCTGTTGTAGTCTTCGGGGTACGAGATTCCCATGGCGATGGAAACCCGACTTTCCCTGCGGCAGAGCCAGCGGGTCGTCATGACCCCGCTCCTGCAGCAGGCGATCCAGCTGCTGCAGCTCTCGACCCTCGAGCTCCAAGAGGTGGTGCAGAAGGAGCTGCTGGAGAACCCCCTCCTGGAGGAGATGCCCGAGACGCCGGAGACGCCGGACGGCCAGCCGGCGGGTGAGGCGTCCGTCACCCCGACCGTAGAGCCCGTCGCCGTCGAAGGTCCGCCGCGGGAGAACGAGCGCGGAACCGATGACCTGCCGTTCGACATCACCGCCGTCATGTTCGACGACTACGAGGAGCGGTCCCTCGTCGCGCAGGAGGACCGCGACGACCTGCCGTTCGAGAACTTGGTGCGCTCGGTCTCGTCGTTGACGGACCACCTCGAGGAGCAGCTCCGCTTCGCCACGGAAGATCCCGTCGTCCGGCGGATCGGATCCGAGATCATTGGCAACCTCGACGAGGACGGCTACCTCCGCGCCGAGTTGCCCGGGATCGCCACCCGCTACGGCGTGACCGTGGAAGCGGTGGAGCCGGTGCTCAAGATGGTCCAGGGGTTCGATCCCCCCGGCGTCGCGGCTCGCGGCATCCAGGAGTGCCTGCTCATCCAGCTCACGCGCGACCCCGATCCCGACCCCGTCTCCGTGGAGATCATCGAGCAGTACTTCGACGACCTGACGCGACGGCGGTACCCGGACATCGCCCGGGCCCTCCGGCTCCCCCTCGACCGGGTGATGGAGTCGGTCGAGGAGATCATGGGCCTCGAGCCCAAGCCGGGCCGCCGCTTCGGCAGCAATGATTCCCGGTACATCGCCCCTGACGTGGTCGTGCACAAGATGGGCAGCGAGTATGTGGTCGTCCTCAACGAGGACGGAATCCCACGCCTGCGCGTGAACGCGCTCTACCGGTCGCTCCTCCGCAACTCCGGGGACGAGGCGCGCCACTATGTGGAACAGAAGCTTCGCTCCGCGGTCTGGCTCATCAAGAGCGTGGACCAGCGCCAGCGGACGCTGCGCAAAGTGACCCAATCGATCGTCAAGTTCCAGCGGGGGTTCCTCGACCAGGGCCTCGCGCACCTCCGGCCGCTGTCGCTGCGCGACGTGGGCGAGGACATCGGCATGCACGAGTCGACGATCAGCCGGGTGACGACGAACAAGTACGTGGAAACGCCGCAGGGGCTCTTCGAGCTGAAGTTCTTCTTCCACAGCGGGATCGCGTCGGGCGGAGGCGAGATGGTGTCGTCCGTCGCCGTGAGGAAGATGATCCGGGATCTCCTGGCCAACGAGGACCCGGCCAAGCCGCTCTCGGACCAGGAGGTCGCACAAGTCCTCAAAGGGCGCGGTCTCGTCATCGCCCGCCGTACCGTCGCGAAGTACCGCGAGGAGCTGGGTATTCTGCCGTCGCACCACCGGCGGCTGGCGCCGCGCCGACGCTGACGGGCTGATCGAGCCCGACGTCTGCCATGCCCGACTCGATCACCTTCGTCGTCGTCACGGGCTTGAGCGGGGCCGGGAAAAGCTTCGCCATCAAGTGCCTCGAGGACATGGGCTTCTTCTGCGTCGACAACCTACCCACGACGCTGATCCCGACCTTCGCCGACCTCACCATGCGCTCGAAGCACAGCCCACCGCGCGTGGCGCTGGGCGTCGACGTCCGCGCTGGCGAGTACTTGCCGCACCTGCTCGACGCCATCGCCGAGCTGCGGGTGCGCGGCCACACCGTGGAGGTGCTCTTCCTGGAGGCCAGCGACGAGGCTCTCGTGCGGCGCTACCACGAGACACGGCGTCGCCACCCGCTGGCGGGGGAGGGACAAGTCCTCGACGGCATCCTCGCCGAGCGCAAGGCGCTCGCGCATCTGCGGGGGATCGCCGACAGGATCACCGACACCTCCTCGCTGACGGTCCATCAGTTCAAGGAGCTCCTCGCCACGCTGTACGGCTCCCCGCACGCCCGTACCGGGCTCGCCCCCTCCCTCATCTCGTTTGGCTTCAAGCACGGCATCCCCATCGACGCCGATCTGGTGTTCGACATCCGCTTCCTGCCGAACCCCCACTTCGTCGACGACCTGCGCCTGCTCGATGGGCGCGACGAGCGCGTGCGCGCATTCATCTTCAAGCACGAGGAGAGCCGTGAGTTGCTGCGGCGGCTCGAGGATCTCCTCGACTTTCTCCTGCCGGCCTACCAACGCGAGGGTAAGGCCTATCTCACCATCGCGATCGGCTGTACCGGTGGGCGGCACCGCTCCGTCAGCTTTGTGGAGGAGCTGCAGCGGTTCCTGGAAACACGCGGGTTCCCACCGACCGTCGTGCATCGGGACATGGACCGTGTTTGACAACATGGGGGGCCCCGACATGGCGCCCCAACCCCCCCAGCGACGCGCGCGCCGAACGGTGACCCGGCGGGAGGCGGGCGGACGGCGTCCTCTGACCACAGCCGCCTTGGCTTCGATCAGCGGCGAGCCATTCCCACTCTCTACGGCTGTTTCGTTGTATCGCGAAACGGGAACGGGTCACCCGGACGCCGTCCGCCCCCCTCCCGCCGTGTCACCGTTCGACTACCGTGTGCGAGTCGGTGAATCATTCGGGCTCGGAGCCTGTCGGGGTATCGAGGAGCGCCACGGCTTCGCCGGAGTGCCCCGAGCGTTGGGGGGTGTCGAGGGGCGCCACGGCTTCGCCGGGGCGCCCCGAGCGCTGGGGGCTTGGGGGCCATGTCGGGGCCCCCATGTAACTCAGTTCAATACAGCGTCTTCAGCCGCTCCTGCGAGTCGCGCTCGTACTGCTCGACCGTCTGGCCCGCCGGTTTCACCGGCAGCAGGTCC
>JBGPYK010000503.1:0-2763 GCA_041493245.1 Methylomirabilia bacterium
CAGGCCGCTTCGTCGAGCGCCTCGCGGATGGCGCCGACGCGGCCGTCCATCATGTCGGAGGGGGCAACCATGTCGGCGCCGGCCTCGGCGTGGGACACGGCGACGCGCGCCAGCAGCTCGAGCGTGGGGTCGTTGCGGACCGCGCCGTCCTCGACGACGCCGCAGTGACCGTGGCTCGTGTACTGGCACAGGCAGACGTCGGTGATGACGAGGAGGTCGGGCACCCGGTCCTTCACCGCCCGCACCGCCTGCTGGACGATGCCGTCCTCGGCGTAGGCCTCGGAGGCCCGGAGATCCTTCTCCGCCGGCACACCAAAGAGGAGGATCGCGGGGATGCCCAGGCTGGCCGCGTCCTTGGCCTCGTTCAGCAGCTCGTCGATCGATATCCGGAACTGTCCCGGCATCGACCCGATCGGTTCCCGGACGCCTCGACCGTGCACGACGAAGAGCGGATAGACGAGATTGTCAGCACTCAGCGCCGTCTCGCGCACCATCCGCCGCAGCAGCGGCTTCTCGCGCAGACGTCGGGGACGAAACGTCACGTGCGCCATCACTGACTCCTTTCCCTTCGCTCGCCTCGGACGGCGGGACCCCAGCCCCGCGACGTCCTCCGGCTCGCATTCCGTTCATTCGCTCGCCTCGCGGACGGGACGCCGGGCGAAATGCTCGGCGATCGCCTGGGCGAGCGCGGGGATCGTGTACTCCGAGGGCATAACGGCGGTGACGAGACCGTACTCGGCCGCTGTCGCCGCCGTGATCGGTCCGATCGAGGCCACCGTGACGCCGGCGAACCAAGTCCGGCGCTCCTCATCGGTGAAGAGCCGGGCGAAGTTGCGGGCCGTCGACGAGCTGGTGAAGGTCACCGCGTCCACGCCGGCGTCGGCCAGGGCCGTCCGGACGGGGCCCGCGCCCTCGGCGAGGGGCAGCGTCCGGTACGAGGCGACCTCCGTGACCTCGGCACCGAGGCGCGCCAGTTCCCTGACGAGGACGTCACGCGTCTGTGCCGCCCGAGGCAGGAGGATCCGATCGCCCGCGCCCACGACGCCGCGCAGCCGCTCGACAAGCCCCTCGGCCCGGTACTCCCCGGGGACGACCTCGACGCGGACGCCGCGCGCTTCGAGGGCGGCGGCGGTGGCGGGGCCGATCGCGGCCACCCGCGCGCCGGCGAGCGCCGACCACGAGCGACCGAGCGCGTTGAGGCGCGCCTCGATCATCCGAACGCCGTTGACGCTGGTGAAGATGACCCAGGTGAAGCGCCCGAGGTCGGCGAGCGCGGCGTCGAGCGACGCCCACGACTCGGGCGCCTCGATGGCGATCGTGGGTGCCTGCATCACTCGGGCGCCGGCCTCCTCCAGGAGCGTGACGAACACGCCCGCCTGTTCAGCCGCTCGCGTGACGACGACGGTCCGGCCGTCGAGCGGAAGCCCGACCGTCACCGCGACCACCGAGAAGGAGCGAGCGCCGTGACCGCCTCGGCGCCACGTTCGAGGAGAAGCTCGGCGAGGGCCCGGCCCACGCTTTCGGCGTCGGCCGGCGTCCCGGCGGACTCCGCACGGAGAACGCGGCGGCCGTCCTCGCTCGCCACCATCGCCGTCATGCGCAGGCGGGGGCGGTCACCCGAGTGGTCGAGCGTCGCGTGGGCCGCCATCGGCGTGTTGCAGGAGGCCCCGAGCCGCCGGAGATAGCCCCGCTCGGCCAGCGCGCAGGCACGCGTGTCGGAATGATCCAGGCGCGCCACGAGATGGCGCGCTCCCGCGTCGTCTCGGCGGATCTCGACGCCGAGGATCCCCTGCCCCACCGCCGGCACAAACGTCTCCACGGGCAGCGCGCGGCAGTGCGGCGGGGAGATCCCGAGGCGCCGGAGCCCCGCCGCGGCCAGGAGGACGGCGTCACACTCCCCGGCGGCCAGCTTGGTGAGCCGCGTGTCCACATTGCCGCGGAGCGGCTCCACGACGAGGTCCGGGCGCGAGGCCAACACCATGGCGCGCCGGCGGAGGCTTGAGGTCCCGATCACGGCGCCCGCGCGCAGGTCCTCGAGGCCGCCGCCGGCCGCCGTGACGAGGACATCGCGCGGGTCCTCGCGCTCGGGGAAGGCTGCGAGGTCGAGCCCGTCCGGCACCTCGGCCGGCAGATCCTTCAGGCTGTGCACGGCGACATCAACGCGCCCGGCGAGCAGCGCCTCCTCGATCTCGCGAACGAAGAGCCCCTTGCCGCCGACGTCAGCGAGCCGCGCATCGAGGCGACGGTCGCCCTCCGTGCGCATCGGGACGACCTCGACGTCGGCGCCGACGTCGCGCAGGGCGTCGGCGATCGCGTGGGCCTGGGCGAGGGCGAGCCGGCTGCCCCGCGTGCCGATGCGCAGGATCACGAGCGCCTCCTCATAGGCTCGCCTCAGGCGCGGGGGCCCCAGCCCGATTTCCGGTCATTTCACCGCTCGGCTCGCCGCCCGAGCGCGGCTCACCTCGCACTGTCCGTCTTGCGGCTCGCACGATTGTCATAGTGCTCGCCTCACACGCGGGGGCCCCAGCCCCCGTCCGTCTTGCGGCTCGCACGATTGTCATAGTGCTCGCCTCACACGCGGGGGCCCCAGCCCCCGTCCGTCTTGCGGCTCGCACTACGTAGGCCGAACAGCTCGTGGACCAACTCGGTCCAGGAGCGGCCGGCGCCGGTGCGGGAGGACTCGCGCAGCTTGGTGATCGGGGCGTGGAGGATCTTGTTGACGATTGCCGTGGACAGGGCCTCCATGGTCGCCCGTGTTTCCGG
>JBGPYK010000613.1:0-2078 GCA_041493245.1 Methylomirabilia bacterium
CCTGGCCATCGTCGAGGCGTCGGGGTGCGAGGAGTTCCGGCTGGAGACGGCGGACCTGAAGCTCGTCGTGCGCCATGCGCGCGGGGGGACGGCGGACGCGGGGAGAGCACCCGAGGTCGTGGCGGGGCGCGACGATGGGTGGATACCCGCGACTCCGGCGCCGGCGGCCGCCGGGCCCTCGGCGGCGAAGCCGCCGGTCCACCCGGAACCGGTTCCCGCCGGGCTGGTGCCCGTGACGGCGCCCATGGTGGGCACCTTCTATCGCGCGCCGGCGCCCGGGGCCCCGCCCTTCGTCGAGGTGGGCAGCGAGGTGCAGGAGGCCGACACGGTCGGCATCGTGGAGGTCATGAAGCTCATGAACTCGATCGCCGCCGGCGTCCGCGGGCGCGTCGTGCAAATCTGCGCAGAGAACGGGGCGGCGGTCACCCAGGACCAGCCCCTCGTCCTGATCGCCCCGCTCGAGGCCGGTCCTCATGGCTAGGCTTGACTTTATCGACGTGACGCTGCGGGACGCGCATCAGTGCCTGTGGGCAACCCGGATGCCGACGGCGATGATGCTGCCCATCGCCGCGCGCATGGACGCCGTCGGCTTCACGGCGATCGATCTTATGGCGGCCGTCACGTTCGATGTGTGCGTTCGCTATCTGCGCGAGAATCCCTGGGAACGCATCCGCCTCCTGCGCCGTGAGATCCAGCACACGCCGCTGAACGGCTGGGTCCGCAGCCGGAGTCTGATCAGCTTCAATCTCGTCGCCGACGACGTCATCGAGTTGTGGGTGCGCCGGTTGGCGGCGAACGGGATCCGGCGGGTCACCTGCTTCGACGCGCTCTTCGACGTCGACAACCTCGTCCCCTCGATTCGCGCGGCTCAGGCCGCCGGCATCCAGGCGGTCGGCGCCCTCGTCTACTCTCTGAGCCCCGTGCACACCGACGAGCTGTTCGCGCGGAAGACCCGCGAGCTGGTCGCGCTCGGGGTCGACGCGGTGCTGCTGAAGG
This sequence comes from Methylomirabilia bacterium, assembly GCA_041493245.1. Classification (GTDB taxonomy): domain Bacteria; phylum Methylomirabilota; class Methylomirabilia; order Rokubacteriales; family CSP1-6; genus DATHGT01. The sequence continues at coordinate 997 of JBGPYK010000613.1, forward strand.
ACTCGGCGGGGCTCTTGACCCCCGAGCGGACGCGAACGCTCGTGCCGACGATGCGCGCGGCCCTCGGGGTCACGCCACTCGAGATCCACTCGCACTGCAACAGCGGGTTGGCGCCGCTCTGCTACGACGAGGCGATCAAGCTCGGGGTGGACGGCGTCCAGACGGCGATCGCGCCGCTCGCCAACGGGACGTCACTGCCCCCGACGGAGCGCATCGCCGCCTTCGCCCGGCGCGCCGGCCGCACCGTGGAGCTGGACGCCGACGGTCTGGCGGCGATGTCGCAACACTTCCGCGAGGCGGCGCTGGCCGAGGGTCGGCCGCTCGGGAGCCCGGCGGAGTACGATCCCTTCCACTACGAACATCAGGTGCCGGGCGGCATGATGACCAACCTCCGGGCGCAGCTCGCCGAGGCGGGGCTCGAGCCCCGCCTCCCCGAGATCCTGGAGGAGATCGCCCGTGTCCGCGAGGAGCTGGGCTACCTCAACATGGTCACGCCCACCTCCCAGCTCGTGGGGACCCAGGCCGTGCTGAACGTGGTCCAAGGCGAGCGTTACCGGACCATCCCGGACGAAGTCGTCAAGTACGCGCTCGGACATTACGGCAAGCCGCTCGCCCCGATCGCCGCGGACGTGATGGACCGGATCCTCGCGACGAGCGCCGCCCGCCAGTACGCCCGGCGCGAGCCCCTGCCCCCGATGGTCGAGAAGGTCAGGGCCAGGTTCGGCGGGCGCCTCTCCGACGACGAGGTGCTGTTGCGGATCATGTTCCCGGAGGCGCACGTGGAGGCGATGCTCGCCGCCCCGCCGCTCGATGCAGGCTCCCCCAGTGTCGACACGTCGCTCGTCGACCTCGTGCGCCACTTCGTCGGTCAGCGCCGGACGGCCTACGTCAGCGTCGAGGTCGACGGGGTCCGGCTCTCGGCGCGCTTCCCGGCGGACCGCGGAGCGCCGGCGTGAGCGGGCTCGATCGGCTGCTGCGCCCGGCATCGATCGCGATCCTCGGCGCCTCCGAGGACTTCGTGAAGATCAACGGGCGGCCGTTGAAGTTCCTCCTCGACAAGGGCTACGCGGGCGCGATCTTCG
>JBGPYK010000039.1:0-11406 GCA_041493245.1 Methylomirabilia bacterium
CGGCGCGAAGTCACGAAGTCGACGAGGACGTACTCGCCCAGCCGGTGGGGCGTGGTGAAGAAGGCGCGGCCGCGGTTGATGCGCGCCATCTCCTCCACGAACCGCGTGAGCCAGGGGCTCTGCTCCAGCATGAAGGTGTTGATGGTGATGCCCTCGCGCGTGCAGCGCTGCACTTCCTTGAGCGTCTCCTCGATCGTCCGCCGCGTCGGGGGATAGGAGAACTCGGGGATGCCGTCCTCCAGGTGCGCGGTCGGCTCGCCGTCGGTGACCATGAGGATCTGCTTGTTACCGCCGGTGTGCCGCGCGAGCAGGCGGCGCGCGAGCATGAACCCCGCGTGCATGTTGGTGCCGACGTTCCACTCCGCCCACGACAGTGTCGGGAGCTGGGCGACCTTGAACTCGCGCGCCATGAGCGAGAAGCCGACGATGTAGAGGGCGTCGCGCGGGAACTGGCCGCGGATCAGCGCGGACAGCGCGAGGGCGACCTTCTTGGCGGGCAGGAAGTAGCCGTTGTTGAGCATCGAGCGGCTCATGTCGAGCATCACGACGGTGGCCGCCTGCGTGCGCAGCTCCGTGCGGAAGACCTCGAAGTCCCCGGGGGCGAGCCGCACCGGCGTCCCCGGACCGCGGCGCTCGACGGCGTTCAGCAGCGTCTCCTTCATGTCGAGCAGGAAGGGATCGCCGAACTCGTAGGCCTTCGTCTCGTCGGTCTGGTCGCCACCGGCGCCGCGCCGTGAGATCGCGTGGCCCCCGAAGCGGTCGCGCTTGAGGCGGGCGAAGATGTCGGTGAGCGCCTTGTCGGCGATCTTTCGGATAGCCCGCGCCGTCAGCTTCATCTCGTCGCCGTGGCGCTCGAGGTAGCCGGCCTCTTCAAGCTTCTTGGCGAGTTGCTGTAATTGCTCGAGGTCGCGCCGCGCTTCCTCGCCGGCCAGGCGCTCCATCTGCTCGGGGCTCAGCCGCTCGAGGTCGCCGAGGTCTTGCACACCGCGGATCTCGCGCTCCAGCTCCTCCATCTGCTTGAGCTCGTCCATGAGCCGCATGGCCTCGGCGAGCGTGACCTCCTCGTCCCCACGGAACGGGTAGCGCTCGGCCATCTCGTCCATCGGCAGCAGCTCGCTGAGATGCATGGCGAGTTGGGACATGGCGGCCTCCAGCCGCTCGTCCTTCATGAAGAGCGAGCGCATCATCTCGTCGAGTTGCTGGCGTTGCTCGGGCGAGAGGCTCTGCATGAGCGATTGCATCTGGGCCATCTGCCGGCCCATCTGCTCGAGGAGCTGGTCGAGGCTCTCGACGCCGGGGAACTGCTGCCCCCACTTCTCCTTGAACTTCTCGAAGTCGGGCTCGCCGCCCTCGGCCTTCTCGCGCAGCATGCGGTTGAGGTCGTTCATCATCTCGCGCATGCGCTTGAGGTCCTCGGGCGTCATGTTCCCGAGCGCCTGCTGCATGCCCTGCATGAACGGCTGGAGCGCCTGCTGCCGCAGCGACGCGAGCAGCTCCTCGAAGAGGCGCTTCGCTTCGGGATCGACGAAGTCGAAATTCTGAAGCTCGCGGATCCGCCCCGGTGAATCCGGCGGCAGTTGATCGAGCGCCTGCGTGTTCCGCTCAGCGACTTTCTCGAACTTCTTCAGGGTGGCATCGGGAACCTGGCCGCGCTGCGCGCCTTCCCGGGCCTCGCCGAGACGGCGCTCGATGCCTTCCCGCTCGGTCTGGATGATCTGGTCGAGCTTGCGCGCGATGTCTTCCAGGCTCGAGCCGGGGTCATAGCGGTCGAGCTGCTCCTGGCGCCGCTGGCGGAGCCGATCGAGGAGGTCCTTGAGTCCCGGCATGCGCTGGCCCTGCGGGGGGCGGAACCCCTGGCGCATCATGCGCTGGAGCGCCCGCCGCGGGTCGCCGTCGGACAGCACGTCGTCCGCCATCTCATCGAGCAGGTCGTCGGCGTCGAGGTCGGGGACCTGCTGCGAGCCGTCCCAGCGCGAATAGCGGAAGCGCACGGTCAGTCGCGCACGTGCACGGTCAGCGCCGATACCGGGCGGCGCCGGCCTTGACGTCCTTGTTGAGCTTCTTGCCGAGGTGCAGGCCCTCGAGCACGAACTCGACGGCCGAGGCCAGCATCGCCGGATCGGTGGCGCCGAGCTTCTGGACCACCGCGCGCAGCGCCGGCGCCTCGCCGACCTGGCGCACGTACTCGCTCGACGGCATGTCGTCCGCCACCTGGATCGCGAACGCCCCCTGGAACGCGGCCACCACCGCCTCCAGCTCCGGCGCGCCGAAGCTGCGATTAAACACGTTGAGGACGGCCTTCTGAAGGAGCTTGCCGAGGATTTTGTCCTCGCCCGCGTCACCCACCGTCTCCAGCTCGATCTTGCCGCTCGTCGAGGCCACGAGCGCCCCAAGGTCGCTCATCCGCGGCGCCGCCTCGCGCTCGCCCAGCCGGATCGCGCGCTTGACCGCGCTGGAGAGCAAGTTCTCGTAGTTGCAGATGCTGACGCGCACAGAGACGCCCGAGCGCTGGCTGATCTCGGAGGCGCGTCTGGCCAAGTGCGTCAGCTCGGCCACCACCTGCTTCATGTATTCCGGGCTCTGCATCCGGATCCCGTCCACGGGGAAGGCCGTCCGCTCCGCCTCCATGATCGCGATCTCGTCCTCGAGGCGCTTGGGATAGTGGGTGCGGATCTGGGAGCCGAAGCGATCCTTGAGCGGGGTGATGATGCGGCCGCGGTTGGTGTAGTCCTCGGGGTTGGCGCTGGCGACCACGTAGAGGTCGAGGGGCAGCCGGACCTTGTAGCCGCGGATCTGGACGTCGCGCTCCTCCATGATGTTGAGGAGGCCCACCTGGATGCGCTCGGCGAGGTCCGGCAGCTCGTTGAGCGCGAAGATCCCGCGGTGCGTGCGGGGCAGGAGCCCGTAGTGGATGGTCAGCTCGTCCGAGAGGTAGCGCCCCTCGGCGACCTTGATGGGGTCGACCTCGCCGATGAGGTCGGCGATCGTGATGTCCGGAGTGGCCAGCTTCTCGCCGTAGCGCCGGTCGCGCGAGATCCACACGATCTCCGCGGCGTCGCCCTGCTCGGCCACGCGCGTGCGGCAGGCCTGGCAGATCGGCGCCAGCGGATCGTCGGTGATCTCGCAGCCGGCGAGCGCGGGGATCTCGTCGTCGAGGAGGCCGACCAGGAGGCGCGCGATGCGCGTCTTGGCCTGGCCGCGCTCACCCAGGAAGATGACGTCCTGCCCGCTCAGGATGGCGTTCTCGATCTGCGGAACCACCGTCTCGTCGTAGCCGACGATGCCGGGCAGGAAGCCCTCGCCCCGCTTGAGCCGCGTGATCAGGTTGTCACGCAGCTCCTGCTTGACGGACTTGCGTTGCCAACCGCTCCCACGCAGCTCTCGGACCGTGCGCGCCTTGGCCATGAGGATTCTCCGGCCACTATGCGTCACCGCCAGAAGGGTGTCAACTTATCGCGCGGCAGGCTACAATCTGGCCAACGGATCTCTCAGTCAAGGAGACAACTATGTGGGGCTCCTCGAAGACCAAGCTCGTGATGCCGACGCCCGACCGCGCGCTCCGCGGGCGCGCTTCGCCCATGCCGGTCCCGGCCTCCCATCACGTCACGCGGACGCCCCTGGCGCCGCCCTTCCCCGCCGGTCTCGAGCTGGCGATGTTCGGCTTCGGCTGCTTCTGGGGCTCCGAGCGAAAGTTCTGGATGGCGCCGGGTGTGTTCACGACGGCCGTCGGTTACGCCGGCGGCCTCACGCCGAACCCGACGTACGAGGAAGTGTGTAGCGGCCTCACCGGTCACAACGAGGTCGTGCGCGTGGTCTTCGATCCGAAGGCCACGAGCTACGAGGCGTTACTCCGCATCTTCTGGGAGAGCCACGACCCGACCCAGGGCATGCGCCAGGGCAACGACGTCGGCACCCAGTACCGCTCGGGAATCTACGTGTCCACCCCCGAGCAGCGCCGCCTGGCCGAGGCCTCGCGCGCCGCCTACCAGAAGGGGCTGTCCACCGCGGGCTACGGCCCGATCACGACCGAGATCGTGGACGCGCCCGAGTTCTACTACGCCGAGGACTATCACCAGCAGTACCTCGCGAAAAACCCCGGCGGCTATTGCGGCCTCGGCGGAACCGGTGTCGCCTGCTCCACCGGCCTCGCCGCCGCGGGGCGGACTTAACCCAGCGACTCGCTACATCCTCTTCCACGATGGCAAAACCCACCGCCGGTCGAGAGAGCGTCCAGCGCCATCGAAAGCGCATGCGGCTCGCAGGTTTCCGCCTCGTCCAGTTGTGGGTGCCGGACACCCCCGCTCAGGGGTTCGCCGCAGAATGCCGGCAGCAGAGCCGCGCTGCGGCAGGAACAAGCGCGCTGAAAATGAAGTGTTGACGTGGATCGAGGCGAACCGGGACGCTGAGGCCTAGACGCCGTGAAACGTGGAGATCTCGTCGTGGTGGCCATGCGGGGCGACTACGGCAAGTCCTGACCGGTGATGAGGTGCGCGCGGTCATCTTCGAGTTGCACGGCACGCCCCGGCTCATGGCCACCCTGCTCTATGGCTCCGGGCTGCGCCTGCTCGAATGCTGCCGCTTGAGAGTCCAGGACGTCGACTTCGCGATGAATCAGATCGTCGTCCGCGACGCCAAGGGCGCCAAGGACCGCGTCACCGTCCTGCCCACCGTAGCCAAGGGAGCCCTCACCGAGCAGCTCCAGAGAATGCAGCACCAGCACGAAGCCGATCTGAGACGAGGTGCCGGCTGTGTCGAGCTGCCCTGGGCCCTCGACCGCAAGTACCCGAACGCCGGCCGCGAGTGGCCGTGGCAGTGGGTGTTCCCGGCCACCCGGTTCTACGTCGACCGCGCCACGGGCCGGCGTCGGCGCCATCACCTGCACGAGACCGTGGTGCAGCGCACCGTGATCGAGGCCGTCCGCCGGTTGCGCCTCGCCAAGCGGGCCACGCCTCACACCTTGCGCCACTCCTTCGCCACTCATCTCCTCGAAGATGGCCGCGATATCCGCACCATTCAAGAGCTCCTGGGCCATAACGACGTGAGCACCACGATGATCTACACACACGTCCTCAACCGCGGTCCGGCCGGCGTCACCAGTCCAGCCACCGCGTCCTCGACCCGTGACCACCGAGCCGGACGGGCAACATTCGGTAAATATCCCCGGGCTGGGTATCCCACGGCGTCAGGAGCCCGGGGTTCAGGCCAAGCACTCGTCAGATCAGGCATGGTTCGCGCTCGGCCCCATGCCCTCAACCGTGCTACGCTGCGAGCCGCGCAGGGGGATCCGAACTACGCAGTTCTGGAGAATTACAAGTTCGCCGCACAGACATCGCGAGTGGCAGCTGTCGGCGTTGTTACCGGCGTGATGAGATCGAGAAAAGCGAGACCGGAAGCGATGCCATCTGATCAGCAGAGCCGTCGGCACGGACGACTTGTCAAGATTAACAACTAGGCGATCAATGAGATCTGGTTCAGTCGCTGTTCTCGTTCTTTGCGTCATCGCCTCACCGGTCGCACCCAACGCCCAGCAGCCGTCGAGCGCCGCGCGGATAGGGATTCTCTGGACAAGCTCGCCCGGAGCAACGTCGGAATGTCTCGAGGCCTTCCGCGGAGGTCTTCGCGAGACCCACTATGCAGAGGGCCGGAACGTCGTCATCGAGCAGCGGTGGGCGGCGGATGCGGTCCAGCGTCTTGACGCGCTCGCCAGCGAGTTGGTCGGTCTCAGGGTCCAGATCATCGTCACGCAAGGAACCCCGGCCGCCCGGGCGGCCCAGGGAGCGACCCGGACAATCCCCATCGTGATGGCGACCAGCGGTGATCCCGTTGGCACAAAGCTCGTCAGTAGCCTCGCCCGCCCCGGAGGCAACATCACGGGCCTGACTCTCATGGCAGGCGAATTGAACGCGAAGCGTCTCGAACTGGTCCGTGAGGCGAATCCGAAGGGCTCCCGCGTAGCGGTGATCGTGGACCCGACGAATCCGGATTCCCGAGGAGCTGCCCTCGGGCAAGCAGAGACGGAGATCGCCGCTCGCTCGCTCGGCTTGCAGCTTCACATCGTGGGCGCAGGCGGTCCCGACGATTTCGCGAAGGCGTTCGCGGCCGCAAGCAGCGCCCGCGCGGACTTCGTCATCGTCTCGCCGTCGCCAATTCTCTCCTTTCACTGGAAGCCACTGGTCGATCTTGCCGCGAAGCACCGCCTGCCCACGATGTTCGGCCAGAGGCCGCCGGTGGACGCCGGAGGCCTGATGTCATACGGACCAAGCTACCCGGCCTTGTGCCGCCGCGCCGCGGTCTACGTCGACAAGATCCTCAAGGGCGCGAAGCCCGCCGATCTTCCCATCGAACAGCCGATGAAGTTCGACCTCGTCATCAACCTCAAGACGGCCAAGGCGCTGGGGCTGACCATCTCCAAGTCGCTGCTCTTGCGAGCTGATCAGCTAATCGAATGATCCACACGAGGCACTCGGTGAGCCCGGAAAGTGGCGTCGTCGGTGCAAGGCTCGATGCAGCACTCGGGGTGTCGCGGCGCGACCGGCGTCGAACTACGCACTTCAGCGGCCCGCCGCTCGCGTTGCTCGCCCCGGCCGCTGAGCGGACCGTTGGGCAGACGAGTGGCGTCTACCACGACAATGACGATCCAAGCGGCCCTCTTCGGTTGCGGTGGATGGCCTACCGCGGGCGGATGGCTGTGAGATTCACGATTACCCGGCTCGCCGCCGCCGCGGTCTTTCTGCTTCTCGCCGCGCCGCTCGCCGCCGAGGCGCAGCGAGCGGAGAAGGTCTACCGCGTCGGATACCTGGAGACCAGTTCCGCATCCGAAGTTGCTCCATCCTTCGCCGCGTTCCGTCAAGGAATGCTCGAGCTGGGATACGTAGAGGGGCGGAACCTGATGCTCGTGGCCCGATTCGCCGAGGGGAAGTTCGACCGCTTCCCGTCGCTGGCTCAGGAACTGGTCCGCCTCAACCCAGATGTGCTATTCGTCGCGACCGTCGTAGGAACTCGGGCCGCACGGGCAGCGACCGCGACGATCCCGATCGTGTTCGTAAGGGTGGGCGACCCAGTCGGCGTCGGGCTCGTCCCCAACCTGGCACGGCCAGGAGGGAACATCACCGGGATCACCAACATGGCGGTCGAACTCACCGGGAAGCGCTTGGAGCTTCTCAAGGAGATGGTCCCTACCGCCTCTCGCATCGCCGTCCTTGTGAACCCAGATGCTCCCATCGCGGCGATGCAGATCCGGAATGCGCAAGCTGCCGCCCGGACTTTAGGGGTGCAGCTCCACCCTGTGCTGACTGTGCGCGACGCTGGTGATCTCGAGGGCGCCTTCGAGGCGGCCGTTCGGTCCGGTGCATCCGCGGCGCTGCGGATGGTGGACTTTGCAGCGAACACGCTCCGCGTCGAGACGGCGAAGTTGGCGGTGAAGCATCGCCTGCCGGTAATGTATCCCTTCCGCGAGGACGTGGATGTCGGTGGGCTGATGGCGTATGGGTCGAGCGTGCCTGCGCAGTACCAGCAAGCGGCGACCTTCGTCCACAAGATTCTCCGGGGCGCCAAGCCTAGCGACCTCCCCGTCGAGCAGCCAACCAAGTTCGAGTTGGTGATCAACGCTCGGGCCGCGAAGCTGCTCGGCCTCACGATTCCGCCCTCGATCCTGCTGCGCGCCGATCAGGTGATCGAGTGAGCGACAAGACGATCCGTGCTACGCATGGCCGCCAACAAGCGGCTGAAGCGGGCGCGCTCACCGCGCGCCGCTTAGCCGCAGCGTTGGGCCCGTTGCGATACTTGAGGTCGTCGGACCATGCTAGGATCGACTCCCGGTGGCACCTCGGATCCTTGACCGTCTTCGGGCTAAGATCCGTGACGGCCAGTACCTTGTACCCTTTCACGCAGCCAATGAGTTGGACGATGACGAAATCAGCATCTTCGACGTCGAAAGCATCATCCTCACGGGAAGGATCATCCAAAGACAGCGCGATTCCCAGACTCGCGAACGGAAGTACGTCATCCGAGGCGAGACGCTTGCGGCCGAGCCGGCGTGCTGCGTCGTCAAGGTCGGCCCCACGGGGGAAGCCGTCCTCATCACTACCTGGATCGAGTAGCGTGCCTCGACGATGCGGGCTGTGCGGGCGCGAAGGAACCCGAGTCAGGTACGTGACGCGGAGTTTCGGTAGAGGTGACCGCCTCCTCGTCATCGAACACATCCCTTATCTCTTCTGTTCCCGTTGTGGCGAGCGCTACTTCACAGCCACGACACTCCGCGAAATCGAGCGCATCAAGGTGAAAAGGAGCTCGGTCATTCGACGAAAGCCGATACCCGTCGTGTCGTTCGGCGCCGCGTGAGCATTGTTCAACCGGGAGGGTGATCAACCGGCGCTCACGCGCATGACGACCGCGACGCCGGCCACGATCAGGACGGCGGCGAGCACGATGCGCCAGGTCACCCGCTCCAGGTCACGCAGGAAGATCGCGGCCAGCACGATGGCCACGATCGAGTGGGCGTTGACGAGCGGCGAGACGACGGAGACTTCGCCGATGGCGAGCGCGCGCCACATCGCGAGGTAGGCCAGGCCCTCGCAGATCCCCGACAGCGCGAAGAACGTCAGCCCCGCGCGGGGCAGGTGGAGCTGAGCCCGCTGAACGACCGCGCAGCCCCACATCACCGCGAGCGACGTCACCAGCGCCGTCGCCGCCGCCACAAGCGTGTCGTCGTAGTCGCGGAGACCCCAGCGGCTCAGGTTGTCGCGCACGGCGAACCCGAGGGCGCCGAGCGCGGGGAAGATCATGTCGCGCCGCCGCCAGCGTATCTCGTCTTGCCCTCGCCGGGCGAGGAGCACGCCGCCCGTCGCGATGGCCACGGCGCCGACGAGCACCAGCGGTGACGGCCGCTCGCCGAGGGCCACGATGGCGATCGCCACCGCGAACAAGGGTGCCGTGGCCATCACCGAGAACGCACGCGCCACGCCGATGCGGTCGATACCCACGAAGAATAGGAATCGCGCGAAGCCGGGCGCGACGAGGCCGGCGACGAGGAACGGCCAGACCTTCCACGTGAGCACGCGGGACAGCGGCGTTGAGACGATGGTCAGGAGCCAGATGAAGGCCGTCGTCACGGTGACGGAGACGACGGCGGCGGAGAGTGGGCCCGTGTACTGGAGCCCACGCTTGAGGAGGACGCCAGCGACGCCGAAGCCGACGGCCGCGGCCACGGCGAACAGGGGCGCCCACGTCATGGCTTTGCATGATCGAGCAGAAACTCCGTTTCGTCCAGCAGGCGCGCCACCACTCGCGTTACTCTGAGGCGCGATGAGCTACGAGCCGGCGCCCGACGACTGGCAGGCGCGGCCCCCGGCCGAGCTGGGGATGGACCACGCGACGCTCGCCCTCGCCATCGACTACCACCGCAATCACGAAACGAGCTGGTCGCGCGACTTCCTGACCGAGTCCGGCCGCTACATCGGCGTGGCCGACGAGTCACCGACCCGGGACGAGGTGCTCGGCCCCGTGCGCCCGCGCGGCGGGCCCAACGGGATCATCCTGCGCGGCGGTCACATCGTCGCGGAGTGGGGCGACACCCACCGCGCGGACATGACCTTCAGCGTGGCGAAGAGCTATCTGGCCGTGCTCGCGGGGATCGCCGTCGCGCGCGGACTCATCCGCGACCTCGACGATCCGGTGCGCCGCGACGCGCTCGACGACGGCTTCGAATCGCCGCAGAACCACCACATCACCTGGCGTCACCTGCTCCAGCAGACGAGCGAGTGGCAGGGCACGCTCTGGGGCAAGCCGGACTCCGTCGATCACCACCGCGACGTCGGCAAGAGCGAGCTGGGCAGCGCCGACAAGGGCCAGGTGCGGCCGCTCCGCCCGCCGGGGACGCTGTGGGAGTACAACGACGTCCGCGTGAACCGCCTGAGTCTCTCGCTCCTGCAGGTCTTCCGCCGTCCCCTCGCCGAGGTGTTGCACAGCGAGGTGATGGAGCCGATCGGCGCCTCGGCGACGTGGCATTGGGTGCCCTATTGCAAGGCGTGGATCGAGATCGACGGCACGCGCATGCCCTCGGTGCCGGGAGGCTCGCACTGGGGCGGTGGTCTCTGGATGTCGACGCGCGACCACGCGCGCTTCGGGCTCCTCGTCCATCGCGCCGGGCGCTGGCAGGGCCGCGCCCTGCTCCCCGCGGCATGGGTCGCCGAGATGCGCCGGCCCTGCCCCATCAATCCCGCGTACGGACTCCTGTGGTGGCTGAACACCGGACGCCGCCAGCTCCCGAGCGCGCCGGAATCGAGCTACGCCGCGCGGGGCGCCGGCAGCAACGTGATCTGGATCGACCCCGAGCATGACCTCGTGGCCGTCGTCCGCTGGATCGACAAGCCGCACGTCGACGGCTTCGTCCAGCGCGTCCTGGCCTCCGTGGCCACGTAAGGTGTATAATGTAGCTACAATGGAGGGGTGATGGCGACCGTGGGCGTGCGCGAGCTGAAGAATCGACTGAGCGAGTTCCTTCGGCGCGTCGCCGACGGGGAGCGGGTCACCGTCACCGACCGTGGCCGACCTGTCGCCGTCATCTCGCCACCGTTGGAAGCACCCGCGGATCAGCAGATCGCCGGAATGGTCCGCGAAGGCTTGGCCCGCTGGGCGGGCGGCACTCCCCGCGGGGCGGCCCGGCCCCCCCGCATCCGGGGAAAGCCGATCGCCCGGACGGTGAGCGAGGAGCGACGCTGACGCTGTACCTCGACACCAGCGCCCTCCTGAAGATCTACATCGAGGAGGACGACTCTCCGCTCGTCCGACAACGCCTCGGCGATGGCACCCCGGCGGCAACGTCCATGATCGCCTACGTGGAAGCCCGTGCCGCCCTCGCTCGCCGGCGGCACGCGGGTGACCTGTCCCCGGCGAACCACCGACGGGTCGTCGAGGATCTCGATAACGACTGGGAGCGCTACATCCGGCTCGAAGTCACCGAGGGCCTGCTCCGGGATGCCGCGGGCGTGGCCGACCGGCATCGCCTCCGGGCGTACGACGCCATCCATCTCGCGTCGGCGATGCTTCTGCGGGCCCGTGCGGGCGGAGAAACGACGTTCGCCTCGTGGGACGACGTTCTGGATGCCGCAGCCGCGCGTGAAGGCTTTCCGCTGCTCCGGGCGCGTCGCCGATGATCGACACCTCGACCGCACTGACTTGCCCTTCGCCGGGCGTTGCGATGTCCGGTACACTATGTCTATGCGTTGGCTACGCGCGCTCGTCGTGACGGTGGCGCTCTCACTCGCGGCATCGGCGCCGCCGGTCCCCGCCGAAACGCTCCAGCCCTTGGTCGTCGGCTGGGAGCGGTTCTTCAAGCTCACGTGGACGGTGGGCGAGCACAAGGGACAGCCGGTGGTGGCGGGGCACATCTACAACGACTGGGGCTTC
>JBGPYK010000175.1:0-5628 GCA_041493245.1 Methylomirabilia bacterium
GACTGGTGAGGATCCCCGCGGAAAGCCCCAGGCGGTGCGCGGTCACCGCGGCGTACAGCGCGGCGCCGCCCGGCCGGACGACGTCGCCGAAGCGGTCCAGGGTGACGTGCCCGATCGCGACGAAGTCCGGCGCCGCCACCGACTAGGGCAGGAGCTGCTTGGCGATGATCTCTCTCATGATCTCGCTCGTCCCGCCGCCGATGGTGAAAAGCAGGACATCGCGAGCGGAGCGCCCGCCCTGAACATCTCGTGCTGGTCATTGAAGACGTTAATCACTCCCACGTCCGTACGTCCGCGATCTTCTTGGCGTTGTCGGGGATCGTCCCCGTGGTGACGATCTCGACGGCGCCGCGGAGCTTCATCACGTCGCGGATGGCGGACACGAGGGCGGCCGTGACCGTGCGTCCGTCGGCCCCGGGCTGAAGCTCGGCGCGAAACGTCAGCGTGTCCTGGTGCCCCTCGCGTCCCACCACCACCTGGAAGCGCACGACGCCGCCGGCCCGCGCCGCCACCTCGTCGGCCTGGCGCGGGTGGACGAACATGCCCCGCACTTTGGTCACCTCGTCGGCGCGACCGCGCCAGCCCAGCATGCGGGCGGAGGTGCGGCCACACGGGCAGCGCTCGGCGGTGACGATGGTCAGATCGCCGGTGCCGAAGCGGATCATCGGGTAGGTGTGGTTGTTGACGGTCGCCACCAGCTCGCCGATCTGGCCGTGCGGCAGCGGCGAGCCCGTCTGCGGGTCGCACACCTGGACGATGGCGTCTTCGAGCAGGTGCATCCCCGACTTCTCGGCGCACTCGTAGGCCACGAGCCCGAGGTCGGCAGTGCCGAAGCCCTGGCGCGTGAAGATCCCGTACTCCTCCTCGAATTGGCGGCGGAGCGACTCCGGGAGCGCCTCCGCGCCCACTTGCGCCACCTGGAAGGGCAACCGGCCGCCGCCCATCTCCTCGGCACGCTTGAGGATCGTCATGAGGAAGCTCGGCGTACCGACATAGCCGGTCGCGTTTACCGCGCGGGCGACCATAACCTGCGTGTCGGTGTTGCCGACGCCCGTCGGGACCACGGCGCAGCCGATGAGGTTCAGCGCCTCATCGATCTCGTGGGCGGCGGGGACGAGATGGTAGAGAAAGGTGTCGATCACGACGTCGCCCGGCCGGAAGCCGCCGGCGTAGAGGCAGGTCTCGCCATGCCACGCGCTCAGCTCCGGCCCCATGGGCTCGAGGATGGGGCCGGGCGACACGAAGATCTTGCGGATGCGCGAGAGCGGGACGGTGCAGAAGCCGCCGAAGGGCGGGTCGGCCTTTTGGAGGTCGGGCATCTCGCCCTTCTTGATCACCGGCAGCCGCGCCAAGTCCTCCTCGCCCCGGAAGTCACCCGGCCCGAGCCCCACGCCCTCGAGCCGCCGCCGCACACCGGGAGCCCGCTCCCAGGCGTGCTCGAGCAGCCGGCCGAGCCAGCGACTCTGGTAGCGCCGCCGCTCGGACACCGACAGGGTCTCCTTGGCGTGGTCCCAGTATCCCCGGCGGCGGTCGACCGTGGTCACCGCGTCACTGGCCGACGATGTCCGGCTTCATCGGCCCCAGCGCCGCGAGCAGGGCGTTCTTGGCGTTGGCGGAGACGTTGTGCTTGTCGAGGGCTTTGACGAGTGCCTCGACGGTGGCACTCCACTCCGCGTCGGTGATGAACATCCCCTTGTGCGTCGTCTTCATGTCCCGGCCCACGTAGGCGCAGGGGCCGCCGCTGGCGTCGCAGATCTGGTCGGCCAGATGGGACTTGAGCTTGAAGACCTGCGCGGGCGGCAGGCTCTTGAACCGGGCGTTGATGCGGTTGTCCGCCACGACGTTGGCCACGAAGTCATCGACCACGATGGCGATTCCCTCCCGCCCCCCGAGCTGCCGGTACAGCGACGGCCCCGCCGCCTTCTCCGCCCCCATCGTCGCACACCCATAGATGCCAACCACCAAGAACGCCACCCATCCCAACCCTATCACCTTGCGTCCCATTCATTTCCTCCGTTCGAGCGCCGGCTACGCCGGCGCAATCCTGATCCGCGGGGAGGCAGACCGAAGAGCGGGCCGCCAGGCCCGCTCACGGCCGTCGGAGGGGGGCGGAACCCCCCTCCGAAGTTAACTCACCCAGCGTTTGCGACGCCGATAGTGCTTCACGTCCCGATACGACTTGCGCGCCCCCACGTCGGTGAGCCCGAGGTAGAACTCCTTGATGTCGGCGTTGTCGCGCAGCGCCGCGGCCGAGCCCTCGAGCACGATGCGGCCGTTCTCCATGACGTAGCCGTGCTCGGCGATCGTCAGCGCGAGCGTGGCGTTCTGCTCGACGAGCAGCACGGTGAGCTTCTGCTCCCGGTTGAGCCGTTGGACAATCCCGAAGATCTCCTCGACCAGCATGGGGGCCAGGCCAAGCGACGGCTCGTCGAGGAGCATCAGGCGAGGATCAGCCATGAGTGCCCGCCCGATGACGAGCATCTGCTGCTCGCCGCCCGAGAGGTAACCGGCCTGCACGCCCCGGCGCTCGCGCAGCCGCGGAAAGTACTCGTAGACTCGCGCGATCCCGTCCGCCACGCGACGGCGGTCGGGCTGGATGTGGGCGCCGGCCACCAGGTTCTCCTCCGTGGTGAGATGCTCGAAGACGCGCCGGCCCTCGAAGACCTGCACGACGCCCCGCTTGACGATCTCGTGGGGCGGCCGCCGGTCGATCCGCTCCCCGTTGAACTCGATGGACCCCTTGGTGACCTCGCCCCGTTCCGAGCGCAGGAGCCCGGAGACGGCCTTGAGGGTCGTCGTCTTTCCCGCGCCGTTGGCGCCGAGCAGCGTGGTGATGGCGCCCTCGCGAGCCGTGAGCGACACGCCCTTGAGGACGAGGATCACCCCGTCATAGATCACCTCGACGTTGTTCAGGCTCAGCATGCGTCAGCCTGGAAGCGCCGGCTACTTCTTCATGCCGGACTCCTTGATGTGCTTCTGCACGACGTCGGTGTACGCGCTAAACCATTCCGTCACCTTCTCGAACTTGCCGCCCTTGACCTGGTAGATCTGGACCAGCCCGCCACCCTCGTGGTCGTTCGCCGTGACCTTGAGCGGCGGCACCAGCCCGCCGAGCGTGAAGCCGGAGATCTGCTCGAAGCCTTTCTTCACGTCCTCACCGGTGAGCTTGCCGTCGGGTTTGGCCTTGACGGCGTTGCGGATGGCCTCGACGTGGAGCGCGGCGATGAGGACGCCGCGGTTGTAGTACACCGTGGACGCCATCTCCTTCGGCGCCGGCTTGCCCTCCTTCTTGTACATGTCGCGGATCTCGTTCAGCACCGGGAAGTCCGTCCCCACGCCCGCGAACTGCATCGTGTAGTAGCCCTCGGCGACGGCCCAGCCGCCGGCGGCCTCGACATCGGCCTCCGCCGAGCCCCAGACGAAGGAGACGATCTTGCGGAGCGGATAGCCCACACGCTTGAACTCCTTAATGGAGACGGACGGCGACCGGCCGAAGAGGTGCGCGATGACGAAGTCGGCCTTGTAGCGCTGAGCGATGTCGAGCACCTGGGCGCCCATCTCGACGCCGGGCGGCGGGACGGCGAAGGTCTTGAGCTGGAAGCCCTCCTGCGTCGAGAGATCCTCGAGCACCGCGATGGGCTCGCGGCCGGCCGGGTTGTCGAAAAAGATGTAGGCGACCTTTTTGCCCCGGAGGCCGCCGAGCTGCTTCTTGACGAAGTCCACCGCTGCGGTGCCCTGCGACCAGTAGGTCGCGGCGATCGGGAAGATGTACGGATAGCGCAGGCCGTCGGCGGCGGCGGCCGAGCCGAATCCGGGCGAGGTTCCCGGGATGCGGTCTTCCGTGAGCTTCTGGGCCATCGCGTAGATGTGCGGGGTGCCGTAGACGCCGATCACCACGGCACCTTCCTTCTTGTGCCGCTCGTAGGCCTCCATGCCCTGCGGCACCTTGTACTCGTGGTCGATCTCGACGGCGCGGATCTTGTGGCCGCCGACGCCGCCCTTGGCGTTCACGAGCATGATGTAGTCGTGGTAGCCGGGGCAGAGCTTCACACCAACCGTCTGGGTCGCCCCCGTCCGGTCGCACTGCAGCCCGATGACGATGTCGTGGCTCGCGGCGGTGGGCCCGGCGGCGCCCACGATCAGCGCCAGTCCGGTCAGGATCGCAAGAATCCCCTTCATGATGGTTCTCCTTTCATCGCGCACGTTCAGTACGCGAAGGGCCAGACACGGAAGTAGCTCCGGATGTTGCGCCACAGCCGGTTCAGCCCCTCGGGCTCGACCACCAGGAACACGATGATGAGCCCGCCGAAGAGGATGAGCCGGAGATTCGGGATGATGTTCCGCACCGCCGCCTCGGAGAAGAGCAGGCCCCCGAACGCCTCCATCGCGTAACGGATCACGATGGGGAGCAGCGTCACGAAGATCGCGCCGAAGATCGCGCCGAGGACCGAGCCCAGCCCGCCGATGATGATCATCGCGAGGTAGTCGATGGACACGTTGATCTGGAACTGCTCGTAGTTGGCGACCCCGAGGTAGTAGGTGTAGAGCACGCCGGTGACGCCCGCGTAGAAGGACGAGACCGCGAAGGCGAGGAGCTTGTAGCGGAAGATGTTGATCCCGATGATCTCGGCGGCGATATCATGGTCGCGAATGGCGATGAAAGCGCGGCCGATCCGGCTCCGCACGAGGTTCAGCGTCCCCACGATCGCGAGCACCACGAAGACGAGGAGGAAGAAGTACATCTGCCGCTGGGAGGCGATCCGGAGCCCGAACAGCTCCGGGCGCGGGACCTCGATGGACGCCTGCACCCCGCCGCTGATGAAGGTCACGTGGTTGATCGTCCACTCGATGATGAGCTGGCCCGCGAGCGTGGCGATGGCGAGGTACAAGCCCTTGATGCGGAGCGAGGGGATGCCCACCACGCCCCCGATGAACGCGGCCATCAGGCCGCCCAGGGGCAGCGACAGCCAGAAGGGGAAGCCGAGGCGCACGGCGAAGTTGGCCGCGGTGTAGGCGCCCACCGACATGAACGCGCCATGGCCCACCGAGATCTGACCGGTGTAGCCGACGAGGATGTTCAGCCCGAGCGCGCCGATGACCGCGATCGAGACGAGGTTGACGATCGACAGGTAGTACTCGTGCAGCGTGAACGGCACCACGCCGAACATGAGCACCGCGATGACGCCGACCGTCCAGCGGGCGATGGGGAGCGGGTACAGGGCCATGTCGGCCTCGTACGTCGTCTTCAGCACCCCGCATTCGCGGTGAATCATCGCTCGCTTCCCTTGCCGGAGTATCGAGGAGCGCCACGGCTTTGCCGGGGCGGTCTTGCGGGGGGGCCCGGGGGGGGGGGGGGGGGGGGGGGGGGGGGGGGGGGGGGGGGGGCCCCGGCCCCCCCCCCCCATGTCCCGAGAGCGGCGTACTCTCTGTACGTTGACGGCTGCCGTGAGCGAGGCAACGAAGCAGATGGGCCCTTATCATCGCTCTAGACTCGCTCGATGATCTTCTTGCCAAAGATGCCGTAGGGCCGGACCATCAGGGCCAGGATCATGAGCACGTACGGCGCGAAGTCCTTCGTGCCGCCCCCCACGTAGGGGTCGATGTAACCCGCGGCCACGTTCTCCACGA